>QNYO01000025.1 GCA_003978765.1 Hydrogenimonas sp.
CTCTTACTTCAATATACAATATAGAAGAATTAGAAAAACTAGATAAAAATAATAAATTTTTCAAAACTTTTTTAAATGAATTATCTATTTTAAAAAATAGAAATCAATTTATGAATGCAATTACCTTTATGTTCTATATTTTACACGAGCGTGAAGATGATGTAGAAAAAAAATTTTATTCTCAAAGCTTAAATAATTTAGCACATAACTGGAAACCTTTTAGTAACCATTACCTATGTGACCTTTTTTTATTTCATCAACTTAAAGAGTTATTAGTTAGACAATTATGTGTTCCTTACCATCTAAATATTGAAAAAACAAATAGATGGACTTATAAAGCAAAAAAAACACAAATGTTTACAGATCTATTTATTTTTGATGAATGCAGATATTTATATGATTGGATGCCAACATTGGATATGCTAGAAAATAATTTAAATAATATTGATATGGAGTTATCAATAAGATTAATATTAGACTCAATTTCAAAGCATACTTATTATTATAATACAGACTATTTTTGGGGAACTTCTGCATTAGATATACATATGAAAGGCTTTGAAGGCAAAATATTTAAACAAAGACAAAAAATTATATTAAAATAAATCTCTATTTTAGTATTTTTTATTATATATTATATAAAAGGTCATAATAAGAATACACACTATCATTTACATAATGAAAACCCCTATTTTTTCAAAGCTTTTTTATATTTAAGTAGTATTGTTATGTAATACCAACTTTATCATAAAACAAGAACATAATGTATAATTACAAGTTCAATACTTCTTTGTACTTTGCACTCTGTATAAGAAATATTTGGAATTTGAAATTTATTTTTGTTTTATTAATACTTAGTATTATTTGAAAAACTATGATTAACTAGACTAGTGTATTAATTATCTATACTTATCAGCCCTAAAAACCTTCAATTAAATTAGACAAATACAAAAAAATTTATTGACTGTACTGATTTAAGCCTAACTCACATTTTATTACGCTTTTATAACAAGCATTCAATCATTTGAAAACAAAAGTCCATGCCTCTTAAAAGTAGAGGTAAAAATAATACCTAGTAAAAAATTAAAAAAAGAGCTACCCTCTCCAAGGCACTTTTACAACAGAGACATACCGCTTTAAGATCGATCAATGTCGATTCGATATTTCATTTGAAGAGATTTTTAGACTCTAAACTTCTCACTTAATATACCCATGCCCAAGTAACCAGTTGTAGATCTCTTTGATGATATTACCTGTTGCGGCACCACCGTGTCCACCGTGTTCGACCAGTACGGTCACAACATATTGAGGGTTCTTGTAGGGGCCATAGGTGGTCATCCATGCGTGTGAACGGTGATAGTAGGCAAGCTCATCCTCTTTCATACGCTTTTTCTCCTCTTGTGGAATACCGATCACCTGTGCCGTTCCCGTTTTGCCTGCAATCTTGATTTTAATCCCTCTAAGATATTTGGTTGCTGTACCTTTAGGGTGGTTACACACTTCATACATGGCACGCTGTACCAGTGGAAGTGTCCTCTTCTCACGTGGTGTCAAAACATCATCTAAAATAGGTTCAATCTTTTGACCAGCAAGGGCTTCTACCAGATAGGGGCGTGGAAGCTTTTGGGTGGCTAAGAGTGCTGTATAGCGGGCAATCTGCATCGGTGTCACCAAAACATACCCCTGACCAATGGAGGCGTTGAGTGTCTCTCCCATATACCACGGTTGACCATACTTGCTCATCTTCCACACTTTGTCAGGAACTGCTCCAATAAACTCATTGGGTAGGTCAATACCCGTCTTTTGTCCCAATCCCATTTTACGCAACTCTTCGGCAATCTTATTGATACCTGTTAAGAGACTCCCCTCATAAAAATAGACGTCACAACTCTCTCGTATCGCCTTATTCATATCGGTCTCTTGGTGGCCTCGACTCTTCCAACATCGAAACTTATGTTTACCAAGCTCAATAAAGCCGTGACAATGAAACTTCTTATAGGGTGAAACCTTCTTGGAATCCACCATAGCCAGTGCAACACCCGGTTTAATAACCGACCCAGGGGGATAGAGCCCGTGAATCAGCTTATTGGTAAAGGGGTGATTGAGGTTTTCAATAATCCGTTTCCACTCCTCTCGGCTAATACCACTCACAAACTCATTAGGATCATAGGCAGGAAAACTTCCAGCACTTAAAATCGCACCATCGGTACGCATCACAATCACTACTCCTGACTTCTGCTCCTTCTCAAAAAGCTTTGAAACAAAGGCTTGCAGATCCATATCAAGATGGAGCCGAATATCGCGATCCTCTTTAGGAGGTACCGTTTCGATCACCCCAATCTGTTGGTTAAAGGCACTCACTTTAACCTTTTTATAGCCAGGTTCTCCCTCTAAAAAGCGGTTATAGTACTTCTCAAGACCACTCTTTCCTGCAATCATTGTGAGCTTCACAACATCATCATTGGCCATATCTTTTTCATTCGCTTTCCCCACATAACCGATCACATGTGCTGTCATTGCACCATAAGGGTAGTAGCGTTTGGTGGTTGGTTCGATATGGATATGAGATTTTCGAGAGAGCTCTGTATAGTGAGGAAGTACCTTCTCATAGGGTAAAAATCGCACCATTACAATCGGTTCATGCCGATAGGGAGAGTCAAGACGGCGATACCGCCTTAAAAGCTTTGTGGTGTTGACATCTGGAAAATCGTTTTGAATATCTTCAAGGGCTTGTTTCAGTTCAGGAAGACGCTTTTTGGAGCTTAGATGAGGATCGATAAGCACCTTAAAGCCAATCTCATTAATTGCAAGCGGTTTACCCGAACGGTCAAGAATCTCTCCCCGAACAGGTAAAATCCACTCTTTTTTAATGATATTCTGCATGGCAAGCGTCTCATAATAGGCATTGGACTTGATCGTCAATTGATAGATCCGTACCAGCAGAATCGTCCAAACAATGACAAAAAGACCAATCACCAACTTAATTTTCAAAATAGAAGCACTCCCAAAATATCCACCAACAGGTAGTAGATTAAGATTAAATCACTATCAATTACTCTCGTATGCATCAATAGACTATAACCATACAAAAAGATCAGATAGATCATATCGAAAAGAAGCACACTAATGGCACTAATAATCGAAGGTAGGTGAAGAATATGGGTAATCTTAGGATCAAAGAGTGTAAAGGTAATGAACATCACACACCATGTTCCATAAAGAGGCAATCCCCAAACTGACTCCAACACAAGGGTATAGAGCATCCAAACACCTGCATGAGCAAAGTTGCACTGGTAGATCGCCTCTCGCCACTTAACATAGGCGATGCCAAAGAGTGGTGGCAAGAGTGGATAGATTGCCTCCATTGGAGGGTAGATCAAGATCAGTGCCAGTGGCAGAAGCAGTGCTAAAGTTTTTTGATGAGTGATATTTCGTTGCACACAGGAAAATATTTGCATTTGATGCAGTCCGCCCAGATTTTATGTTCGGGAATCGTCTCTTTGGGAATCTCATTGAAACCGAGACGTTGAAAGAAGGTGCCCATATAGGTGAGCACCAGTACCTCTTGCAACTGTAACCTACGCCCCTCTTCCACCGCTAACTCAACCAGACGGCTACCAATCTTTCGGTGACGATGCCCCTCTTTGACAATGAGACTGCGAATCTCACCCAGTCGCATCGAATGGATATGAAGTGCCACATAACCGATAATCTCTTGGGTCTGATCGTCACGTGCAATGGTATAGGAGCGAATGTTGGTTGCCAACTCATCATCACTGCGTGGTAAGATAATCCCCTCTTCCACCTCTTTTTTAACGATCATCTGCATCTCAGGAATGTCGTTCAAAAGAGGCTTCTCAAATGTTACCGACACGGCTTACCTTTGATAACAATATCAAAAATCAACTCTTCAAGCTTCTCAATACCACGCTTTTTAAGATTCGATACAAGGAGGGCTCCAGGATGGGTTTTGAGAATCTTTGCCATATCCTTTTGCTTCAATTTGTCCGATTTGGTAAAGACCTCGATATAGCACTGATCGGGACCAATAAATTGTGCAATATAGGCTTTAACATCATCATCAATCTGCTCATTGGGATGGCGTGCATCACGTAGATGGATAAAGAGACGAATGGTTCGGCGATGTTTGATAAACTCATTGAGACTCTTTTGCCACTCATACTTCATACTTTTAGAGACTTTCGCATACCCAAACCCTGGCAGGTCAACAAAGTGGAGGCGATACTTCTCATCCGCTTCATCATCTTTATAGATCACCTCAAAGTAGTTAATCAAACGTGTCTTTCCTGGTGTTGATGAACTCTTTGCCAAATTTTTTCGATGGGTTAGTGAGTTGAGCAGAGAGCTCTTCCCCACATTACTGCGTCCTAAAAAGACCACCTCTCCAATCCCCTCTGCAGGGGCTTCCTCAATCTTACTTGCACTCGTTAAGAAGGTGGCATCAACGATTCTTACTGCCATTTTTATCCTCTACTTCAAAAATAAATTTTACAGGTCGGGTTCGATTCCCCTCAACATGGGCTTTACCATTGACCTTTTCGACCACAACCTTCTCTCCCATCAAGATACGATTCTCTCCAACCTCTTCAAGCACCACATTACCAAAGAGTTCATAAATCTCTTTTTTAGGGTGATAAAGAAGTCGATGTGCTTTACCGATATAGGTCTGATTATTCTCCATATGAAGAACAAATGATGCATCGCCAATCGCCTCGTAACGAAGTGGTTTTCGTGACGTATCAAAATAGACAAAGACTTTTGAGGCATTAAGCTCATCTTGCCCCTTCTTCATATGAACATGTCCAATAAACTTTGTCAAACGCTCTGTCTCACTCGCTTCAAAACGGTCGGCGGTAATCTCAACCTGTTCGGGAGAACCATAGAGTGTCATTGCCATCAAACAAAGCGTAATGATATTTCCTAACTTTTTCAATGATCTACCTTTTTATCGATAATCGCTCGAATCGACTCTGCCGTGATTTTACCACTTTTTTGTCTATAGACCATATTTTTTCCCATCACGACACTTTGGCCATAGTAGGCGGTAAAAGGGAAGCCCTCTGTTGAGTAGTACTTCTCTTTGAAAGCATAATAGATACGATCGGTTAAAATCCGCCACCCATCACTACGGCTTAACACCACCTTCTCTTTGAGTCGAATCCCTTTATGGTCATAGAAAAAAGCCTCATTGGCTGTCATAGACTCAATCCCCTGGGGGGATCGTCGCTTCAGGTTGGGTTGTGTCACATAGAGATAGTCTGCAAACTTTTGAGCATCTTTTCCCTGAAGGAGTGCATCGACCCCTTGTGGTGTAATCTCATAACTCTCAAAGTCGCTAAACTCAATCTGTGGAAGATCTCTCTTCTTGACCACATCCACTTGATGGGGCTTGAGAAAAAAGACTGCCACCATTGTCAATAGAAAGAGTAGCGCAAGAAAGTGTTTGATATTTAGATCCACCGTGACAAATACTCCTCTTCAAGCCCCTCTTGACGAATTAACAGTTCGATCATCTCACGCACAGCACCATCACCCCCTTGACGGCTTAAGACCACATCAACCATACCCATGATATGGTGCATCGCATCAGCAGGTGCGAAGGATCGTCCACACGCCTTTAAGAGTCGATAATCGTTCAGATCATCACCGATTGCTGCCACCTCATCCATCCCAATTCCCAACTCATCACAAAGTTTTTGCAAGCATGTCAACTTATCTTTAACACCTTGATAGAGGTGGTGAATCCCCAACTCCTTGGCACGCTTCTCAACAATCTTTGATTGCCGCCCTGTAATAATGGCTGCATTCCGACCAAGTGCGATCCAGTTAACAATTGCAAAGCCATCTTTTACATTGAAGGCTTTAATCTCATCCCCTTCATTGCTATAGACAATGCGACCATCGGTCAAACATCCATCAACATCAAGAACCAAAAGCTTAATCACAATACACCCTTTGTACTTGGTACACCCGCTCTAGGGTTTGGCGCAAGTGCACGGCGAAGTGCAACCGCATAGGCTTTAAAAGCCGCTTCAATGATATGGTGTCGATTCTTTCCTCGCAAACCAATCAGATGAACCGTAAGCCCTGCATTAAAGGTTAATGCTCTAAAAAACTCTTCTGCCAACTCCACATCAAACTGTCCCACTTTTCCTGTTAGCTCAATCTCATAAACCAAATAGGGGCGGTTACTCAAATCCATTGCACACTCAACCGCCGCCTCATCCATCACAACAATCGTATTAGAGAAACGCTCAACCCCTTGAATCGGATAGATCGCTTCACGAATCGCCTGCCCAAGAACAATCCCAATATCCTCAACCGTATGATGGTCATCCACATGGGTATCCCCATCACAATAGACCTCTAAATCAAAGAGAGAGTGCTTGGCAAAACTCTCAAGCATATGGTTAAAAAATCCCACACCTGTATCGATCTTTGATGCACCTTGTCCATCAATATCGAGTTTCAAAGCAATCTTTGTCTCTTTTGTTTCACGTTTTTTTTCTATCAGCATCGATTACCCCTTATAATCTTATAATAAATGCACCGGGAATCCCCCAGGCTTTGATAAAATCTTTTGCTTCCTCTTCACTCTTAAAGCCCATTAAGAGGACACGATAGAGTGGTTTACCATTGACCATAAACTTTCTGATCGTTGTTCGGTAACGCCCTTCAAAGTTATCATACCGATCTTTATAGACCTCTGCACCCTGTATGCGACGAAAAGCTCCCACCTGTACACCAAATTCACCCAAAACAACACGTTGACGGCTCTTTGTACCTTGATGGGGTGCCATCGACGCAATCAGTGAATCAAAGCCAATCACTTCCAAAACAACTGGTGCTGTACCTGTTCGATCGATCCCAATCTTCTTTCCTGCTGTATAGGAGAGATCAACAATACGCCCCCGTACAAAAGGGCCCCGATCATTCACCCGTACCACCACCGATTTACCATTCCGTTTGTTGGTGACACGAATCATCGTATTCATCGGCAAGGTTTTATGTGCCGCCGTCATGGCATACATATTATAGCGTTCACCATTGGAGGTGAGACCTCCATGAAAATTGGGACCATACCAACTCGCAATCCCCTCTTGTCGCCATCCAACCGATACAACTGTTGGGTAGTAGGTTCGCCCATTGATCGTATAGGGACGAAGCGTTGCACGATGAATCGCTTCTGAAGAGCGAGGTTCTGTTTTAACCGAATGGTATGAGGGATTCGGTGCTCTATAGGTATGTCCGCTACATCCACTCAAAAACCATGCCCCAGCCATGAGGAGTAACCATAGATTAATTCGGGATAACAAGATGCTCCCCTATTTTAAGACGACTCTTTTCTAAACCGTTACGCGCTTTAAGTGTTGCCACCTGAATTCCAAACCGTTTGGCAATCTTCTCAAGTGAGTCACCTCTTCGTACTTTATAGTGCTGAATCGACCCACGTGGTACAGGAATAATCAACTTTTGGTTGGGATAGATGATCGACTTTTTAATACGGTTAAAACCTAAAATGATCTTATATGATATACCATAACGCTTCGCAATATAGCGAAGATTCTCACCTGGTTTGACAGTATGGACCAAAAACATCTTCTTCTGCTCTCCTGGGTGGTAGGCCTCTTTAAACCTTGTTAACTTATTGTAAGGGATATTAATAGAGACACTCTTTTCTGGTGGTGTAAACCAATACTTAAATTGGGGATTCAAACGTTTTAACTCTTTGGCTGTCATCCCAATTTGTCGGGCAATATGCTCAAGTGTCTCTCCACCACTCACTTTGACCCGTACCAAAGAGCGCCCTTCGGTACGGTTAAACATGTGGGGCTCTCCACCAAAAAAATAGACATCGGTATTATTTGCCACAAGTGCCAATGAGACAATCTTTCGGATATAGTTGCGATTCTCACGTGGAAGATACTTTTTATCTTCATCAAGAAGTACATGGAGTTCATCGCTTCCTGCCTTTTTAATCGCCTCAAGCACTCGCCCCTCTCCTGTATTGTAGGCCAAAGCTGCCAAATACCATTTGCCAAAGAGAGCATAGAGCCGTTTGAGATAGGTAATGGCCGCCTCTGTTGAACGAATTGGATCGCGCCGTTCATCGATATAGCGATCGATCTTCAAGCCATAACGTCGTGCTGTATCAGGCATAAATTGCCACAAACCACACGCCTTGGCATTGGAGATCGCACTCGTATTAAAATGGGACTCTGCCATCGCCATATAGAGAAAGACTTGCGGAATATTGTTATCATGAATCATTTTACGCAGTGTCGGAATATAGAGTGCACCACGATTCAACATGGAAAGAAAAAAGTTACGTCGCTTTGTTGAGAGACTATTTTTTAACTTCACAAAGATAGGATCACGCAAAAAAGAGGATTCAATATCAAGTGTCTGAAGCACTTTAATATCATCACTATATTGCGGCTCCATAAAGAGTGATGCGTGTAAAAGTCCAGTCAAACCAACAAAAAGGAACAGAATTTTTCTCACAATACCCCCTGAAAAGGCACTATTATATCATCTTAGAGGTTGGAAAATGCTTGAAATAGCCGTTGACTATTCTCTGTTGTGATGGCTTCAACCTCTTCGACCGATTTTTCAAGAATTTCGGCCACCTTTTCAACTACAAAAACGGTGTACCAAGGCTCATTCCGTTTTCCCCGATGTGGATGAGGCGTTAGATAGGGTGTATCGGTCTCTATAATGATCCGATCGAGTGGGATTTTTGGTAAAACTTGGGGAAGTTTTCTTGCATTCTTGAATGTCAAAACCCCACCAATACCATAATAGAACCCATGATCGACCAGTTTTAGAAGTTGCTCATCTGCATTATAGCAGTGAAGGACACCACCTACCTCTTTGGCACCATAATCGACCAACATCTGCAATGAATCACTGCTTGCATCACGAATATGGACAATCAAAGGCTTTTTAACCCGTTTTGCCAACTCAATTTGAGAGGCAAAAACACGCTTCTGTTCAGCAATCTCTTGAGCCTTCTCTTCTGTATCTTCAGGCAGACGAAAGTAATCAAGCCCACACTCACCCACAGCGATACACTTCTCATCTTCAAGATAGTGCGACAGCTGATCTTCATCATACTTCTCTTTATCGTAGGGATGAACCCCTGCTGCAAAAAAGACCTCATCATAGTTGTGGGCAATCCTCTTAGCACGCTCCAATGTATCAGGGTCTGCACCTGGAATCAAAAACCCTTGAACACCATGCTCTTTAGCACGGGCAATCACCTCTTCAAGATCGTCATCAAAACGGCTATCATCCAGATGGCAGTGGGTATCGATAATCATACAGCAAACTCCTTGAGTATATTTTGTGCCAATCCTGTGGCCTCTTTCATCCCCTTCTCTCCTGCAATCATGCGAGCAATCTCCATAACCCGCTCTTTGTCACTCAACACTTTGGCAACACTTTGACCACCCTCTTTAGTGACAAAGATATGCTGATTGGCTGCAGCACTCAAATGGGGCTGATGGGAAATGGCAATAATTTGATAGTTTTTCGATAACCGCTTCAGCAGTTTTGCAATGGCGATCGACTCATCACCGCTGACATTGGCATCGATCTCATCGATAAGCAAAATCCCTTCACCACCAGCCAACTCACTCTTACAAAGTAAAAGTGCCAATCGAATACGGTTAAACTCCCCACCACTCAGTGTCTCAATCGAGGAGCCTTGAAGGTCAATATTGACACGATCGATACCGAGCCGATCAAGCGGTTTGTCGGCAAAAAGAAACTGCAACTCTGCCATCCGAAGCTCTGCAAGGTAGCCATTGATAAAGTCGGCCACACGATCTGCAACCGCTCTTCTTTTGGCACGAATCGCTTCAGCTGACTGACGCAAAGAGAGGTAGAGGGTCTCAACCTCTCGCTCAAGATCACCCAACTCATGATCAATATTCCGGTAGTACTCCAACTCTTTGAGCTTCTCATCACGATAGGCCAACGCCTCTTCAATTGAGCCGTAACGACGTTTCAAAGATGCAAGAGCTTCTATGCGATTCAACACCTGCTCCACATCCACCTCTTCAAGCTCTCCAACCATCTCTTCTGCACGCTCAAACTCACTGCGGAGCATATTCATCGCTTCATTAAAAAGAATCGTATCACTCTCAATCAGTGCTAAGGCTTCAAGGACATCATCTTCTGCATCAAAGATGCGTGAAGCTTTTGCAATCGCTTCAGTGATCTTCTCCTTTTTGGAGAGCTTACGCTTAATCACCATCAACTCTTCATCTTCACCAGGCTTTGGAGCGATCTCATCGATTTTAGCAATCTCAAACTCTGCAAACTCTATCAACTCCTTCACCCGCTTCTCATCGGCTCGCATCGCTTCAAGCTTTTGGCGTTTCTCCTGATAGCTATCATACATTGTTTGGTAGGCTTCAAGCTCTTTGACAAAGTTGGCATCGTGACGCATTGCCATCGCATCGAGAAGCTGTAACAGAAGTTCCGATGAGAGTTCATTATTACTGCGTTGTGCGATATGGCGCACCAAAACAGAGACCATCTCTTTTAAACGCCTCTTTGAGATCGTTAAATCATTCAAAAAGTAGCGTACCTTTTCTCTTTTAACCGCACGGATAATGGTATCAGGCTCATCAGTCTCAAAACTTCCAAGATCAAGCAGATCACTATGGTGCAAAACCACTTCAGAGACTTCAGCCTGCACATCAGAGAGCCCAAAGAGTGCCAACAGTGACCCCATAAAGACCGATTTACCCGAACCACTTGGACCTGTAATCGCGATCAATCCAGGTTTTAAGGTTAAATCGAGTGTCTCAAAACCGATCAGATTTTTGGCATAGAAGCGTTCAATCATCCCTGCCCCCATGAAAGTTTCTCACGCAAAACATCAAAGTAGTTACGCTCCACACGGTGAATCAGACGCGCCCCAATGGATGCTTTTTTTATCAAAAGTGTATCACTCGGACCAAAGTCATACTGCTCCTGCCCATCAATAATCACCAACGACTCCTTATCGGGTGTCTTAATCTCAATCTCAAAGTTTGCAGGAATTACAAGGGGTCGCTGGGTTAAGGAGTGTGGACAGATCGGTGTTAAAATAAAGGCATCGGTTAAAGGAAAGGTAACAGGTCCACCTGCGGCAAGATTATAGGCTGTCGATCCTGTCGGGGTTGAGATAATGAGTCCATCTCCATAGTAAGCATTAAACCACTTTTTATCGATATAAGCATCCACTTGCACCATTTTAGAGATCGATGGACGGCTAATGACAAGATCATTAAATGAGTAGAAGATCTTCTCCTCTTGACCATTTGAGAGTGTCCCTTCAATCATCATCCGCTCATCGATCCGATACTCACCTGTATAGAGTTTATCGATAAAGGCTTCCACTTCGGTGGGATTAATATCGACCAAAAAGCCGAGTGTTCCGGCATTAATCCCTAAAATCGGTTTATGGTATTGGTAACTTCGACGTGCCAATGAGATGAGTGTACCATCCCCTCCAATACAGACCAAAATATCACTCGTTTTACACATCGAGGTAAACTCCTGTCCCAAAACACCAATCATTCCAGCACTGATCGAATCAATTACTACCTCTGCACCATGACGTTCAAAGGCACTTTTAACCTCATAAAAGAGTGTTTTTAACTCAGGAGTTGAGGGTCTAAGAACAATACCAACACGTCGAATCGTGAGTTTATCTTGCACGATAAAGCCTTATTTTTAATGTTTCATACCAGTTTCAAGGGGTTTAAAAATCTCTATAATTTCAATCTTTTAGATTTTAATGCCAAAAGATTCTAACAAAAAATAAGTTTGGTTTTGATATAATCGCCCCACTAACTAAGCGGAGAGAAGATTTTGCGAACACACTACTGTACCGATCTAAATGAAAACCATGTCGGTGAAGATGTCACCCTCGCCGGCTGGGTCAATAGCTACCGTGACCACGGCGGCGTTATCTTTATCGACCTACGTGACAAAACTGGGCTTATTCAGTTGGTCTGTGACCCTGCGGACAATGCAGAAGCGCATAAGGTTGCTTCTCAAATTCGGGATGAGTTTGTCCTGATTGCCAAAGGGAAAGTCAGACGACGTGGTGAAGGTCTCGAAAACCCACGCCTTGAAACGGGTAAAATCGAAGTGGTGATCGATGAACTGATTATCGAAAACCGCAGTGAACCGATGCCATTTACCCTTGGCGATCCTAATGTTAGCGAAGATATTCGCCTCAAGTATCGCTACCTCGATTTGCGTCAAAAAGAGATGTTCGAGACCTTTCAATTACGTTCTAAAGCGGCCATTGCCGCGCGTAACCTGCTTGATTCTCTTGGATTCCTTGAGGTTGAGACACCTATCTTGACCAAATCAACCCCAGAGGGTGCGCGCGACTATCTGGTCCCAAGCCGTGTTCATAATGGTGAGTTCTATGCACTTCCTCAATCACCTCAGCTCTTTAAGCAGTTGTTGATGGTGAGTGGCTTTGATCGCTACTTCCAGATCGCCAAATGTTTCCGTGACGAAGATCTTCGTGCAGATCGTCAGCCAGAGTTTACGCAGATCGATGTCGAGATGAGCTTCTGTGATCAAGAAGATGTGATGAAGGTGGCAGAAGAGCTTCTCAAGGCGATCTTTGGTGCTTGCGGTTATGAGATTGAGATACCATTTAACCGTATCACCTACCGTGAATCGATG
Organism: Hydrogenimonas sp.; assembly: GCA_003978765.1. GTDB lineage: Bacteria > Campylobacterota > Campylobacteria > Campylobacterales > Hydrogenimonadaceae > Hydrogenimonas. Next base: position 12,724 of record QNYO01000025.1, read on the forward strand.
GAGAAGTACGGTAATGACCGTCCTGACCTTCGCTTTGGGCTTGAATTGGTCGATGTGATCGATCTGTTTGAAAATTGCAGTAGCCCAATTTTTGCAGAGATTGCCCAATACAAAAAGCTCAACCGCATTAAAGCCCTCAAAGTTCCAGGTGGCGATAAAGCCTTCTCACGCAAAATCATCAAAGAGCTTGAGAGCTTTGTAAGCAAGTTTGGTGCCAAAGGGCTTGCCTATATTCAAGTCAAAGAGGAGGGACTCAAAGGACCTATCCTTAAGTTCCTTAGCGACGAGGCAATCGAGACAATGAAGTCACGCCTTGATATGCAAGTGGGCGATATCGTCTTCTTTGGTGCGGGCGATCGAAAAACTGTTTGGGACTATATGGGACGACTACGTACAGAGGTTGCAAAACGTCTGAACCTCATCGATGAGAATCGCTTTGAGTTTGTCTGGGTCGTTGACTTCCCAATGTTTGAACTTGAAGAGGGTGAAGTCCATATCAAAGCACTCCACCACCCATTCACCATGCCTAAGAATATCGATGAAGAGGATATTGAAGCGATCGATTCGATTGCTTACGATGTTGTACTGAACGGTATTGAGCTAGGTGGAGGAAGTATCCGTATCCATAAGCTCGATATTCAGCGTAAAGTCTTTGAAATGCTTGGTATTGGTGAAGAGGAAGCGAATGAGAAGTTTGGCTTCTTGCTCGATGCACTCAAGTTTGGTGCACCACCACATGGTGGATTTGCCCTCGGCTTTGACCGTCTGATGATGCTTTTGACCAAAAAAGAGAGCATCCGTGATGTTATCGCCTTCCCTAAAACTCAGAGTGCAACCTGTCTACTCACCCAAGCACCAAGTGAAGTCGATGACGCACAGCTCAAAGAGCTCGGTATCAGAATTAGGAAACAACCAAAGATCGATGCGGCTGAGTGAGGCAAAGCCAGGCGATCTTGTTAAGATCAAGGGATTTGAAGGCGGCTGTGACGATTTCAAATGCCGCCTTGAATCGCTTGGCATACGGATTGGTGACATTGTTGAAGTAAAGTCCAAAGCATTTTTGGGCCCGATTGAGATCAAAAATGATGATGTTGATCTCGCTTTATGTCGGGGGCAAGCGGAAAAGATTATTGTTAAACCCATTAAACTTCGCGCATGATCCTCAGTGGAGATTGCGCTGTATAGCTGTTTAAAAGCCTCTCATTCTCTCTTTAAATAGCTATGCAGCGCCTAAAGAGAGACGGGAGAAGATGGTAATATCACACCAGCTACCCTCTTCTCTCGTTTCTATGATACACTTTGGGTCATGCACGAAGTTTAATTTAGGAGATTCTCATGAAAAAACTATTTCTTATTATTGGTGCGCCAGGTAGTGGAAAGACAACTGACGCAGAGATTATTGCGGCAAACAATACAGATACGATTGTTCACTTTTCAACAGGTGAACTGCTTCGCGCTGAAGTAGCAAGTGGTTCAATGCTCGGACAAACGATTGATCGATACATTAGTCAAGGGAACCTTGTTCCACTTGAAATTGTTATCGATACCATTGTAAGTGCCATCAAGAAGAGTGATAAACCTGTCATTTTGATCGATGGATTCCCACGCAGTGTTGAGCAGATGGAGTCACTTGATAAAATTCTTGCAGATGAGCCAGATGTTAAGCTTGAAGCGGTTATTGAAGTCGATGTTAGTGAAGCGGTTGCGAAAGAGCGTGTTCTTGGACGGGCACGTGGTGCTGATGACAATGAAGAGGTCTTTAAAAACCGTATGAAAGTCTATACTGAGCCAATCGATGCGATCCGCAACTTCTATAAAGCGAAGAACCTCTTACACGTCATCAATGGTGAGCGTACGATTGAAGAGATCGTTGACGAGATGGAAGCATTCATTAAAAGTAAGATCTAATGCACTTCTACCAGGTCATTATCGGATCTGAAATCCTCAATCGTCGCAGAGACGATAAACACTTTGACTTTCTCTCCAATGCGCTTCTTGCGCGTGGAGAGAAACTCCACGCCTCATTCATTATCGAAGATGACACACAACTAATCGAGAATGTCTTTACCCTCATCAAAAATGATCCGCAAAGCATTATGTTTAGCTTTGGTGGTATTGGCTCCACACCCGATGATCTGACACGCGAGATTGCGGCAAAAGTCTTTACCAACAGCCCATTGGTCGTTCATGAAGAGGCAAAAGCACGTATTCTCAAACAGTTTGGTGATGATGCCTATCCCCACCGTATCCATATGGCAGAGCTACCTCAAGGTGCTGACCTGCTCGACAATCCTGTTAATAATGTTCCTGGGTTTAGCATCAACAACCGCTTCTTCTTTGTTCCAGGCTTTCCACAGATGGCACATCCAATGATTCAACAGGCACTCACAACTCTTTTAAGAGATTCTAAACCACGCTATCGAAGAACCTTTACAGCACTTGTGAGTGAAAATGATCTGATCGAGATGATGCAAAAGGTTCCCAAAGAGGTGGAGCTCTCATCACTTCCTGCCTTCTGTGGTGATCGACGTATCGCTGTCATTAGCCTCAGTAGCAAAGATAAGGATATGGTTGATCAATGGTATGATGCCTTTATCTCATTTATGCATGATCACAACATGGCATGGGTAGAAGGAGATAAGCATAATGACCCTGACCTATGCAACCCTGAGGCTTGATCTCCCTTTCGTTGCTTCTAAAAAGGGTCGGCGTGCCATTATCAATGCGATCAAAGATCGTATCGGTACACTCAACTGTTCGATTCTTGATATTTCAGGTGAATATCCTAAAGAGGCAGAGATTGCGATCGCCTTTCTCGCCTCTGACGAGCAGTCTGTCCAACAGAAGATCGAAAAGATTGAAACCATCCTTGCAACAAAATTCCCTGAAGTTGAGATTGAACTCACCTATGAATCGATTTAAAAGAAGATCTTACATCGTATGATACTTCTCTATAGAAACAGGTAGTAACATTTTTAACTCTTTCCCCTATATTACGCCATTTTACCCCTCTCGTTCCAGGATATCAAACAGCCATAGCGCGTAAAAAGTATGCTACAATACCTCAATATCATACTTAAGTTAGCAGGAAGATTTTATGTATCTTGACACCATGACATTTTGTCACGGAACGTGGAATTATGAAAAAAATCATATTATAAATAAAGAAGAGGCAGATATTGTCTTTCTCTTTGGTCATCGAGATGTTTTTAAAGACCCTACATCCTATCACTCCTTACGTGCCCTCTATCCTAATGCTCATATTGTTGGCTGTACTTCCGGTGGAAATATCCTTGACGATACCCTTCGGGATGTATCACTGGTTGCGACGGCTGTCAAGTTTCATGCCGGTTTTACCCACCTCTCTGTTGCCGACTTTACCGAAGAGGATAATTTGGTAGATATCAGTCAAAAACTTATTGAAGAGCTACCCAAAGAGGGGCTAAAACATATCTTTATTCTTGCAGATGGTCTGCGTACCAATGGCTCATCCCTTGCCATTGGTGCCAATCGCGCCTACGATGGTATGCTTCCTATTACAGGGGGACTTGCAGGTGATGATAACCGCTTTGAAGAGACCTGGATTATTGCTGATGATATTCCACGACAAGGGCGTATTGCGGCTGTCGGTTTTTATGGTGACACGATCAGTGTCAGTAGTGCCTGTTATGCTGGATGGGATGAGTTTGGTATTACACGGCGTATCACCCGTTCAAAAGGGAATATCGTCTATGAAATTGATCATCAACCTGCCCTAACCCTTTATAAAAAGTATCTTGGTGAGTTTGCCAACCAACTTCCAAGCAGTGCCCTACGTTTTCCTCTAAGTATCAAAGCCTCTGAAGAGGATAGACCGATTATCCGTTCCATTATGGCCATCGATGAGTCAAATCAGTCACTCACCTTTGCAGGAGATGTTCCAGAGGGGAGTTTTGCACGTTTAATGAAGACCGATATTGATGGACTTATTGATGGATTAAAGAGTGTTGCTCAAAAGATGCGTCAAGATAACTCTCTTGATGCTCTTGGATTAGTTGTCAGTTGTGTTGGACGGCGTGTTGTTCTTGATCAACTCACCGATGAAGAGCTTGAAACAATTCATGAAGCTGTTGGTGAGCATGTCCAGTTAGCTGGATTCTACTCTTATGGAGAGCTTGCCCCCTACTCTGATACACTTCAAACATGTCAACTCCATAATCAAACTATGACAATTACTGTTATTTATGAGGATGTCTAATATGAATCGTCTATTACAACGTCAACTCAAAAGAGCATTTGGTAAGGATGTCGATCTTGCAAGCTTACCTGAAGAGATACAAAAGCTTTTAAAAGATATTGAAGCAAGTTATGAGAACTTTGAGAAAGAGAAACGGCTCCTTGAACATACGATTCAAGTCAACTCCGATGAGTTAAATGAAGCCTATAAGATTATTGAAAAACATAATCAGACACTCAAAGAGGAGGTAAAGACCAAAAGTCATATCCTCGAACAGTATAAAGAGGCGATGGATCAATCACTTCTAATCTCTAAGACCGATCCATCAGGACGTATCACCTATGCCAATGATCTCTTCTGTGAAATTAGTGGATACAGTCGTGAAGAGTTGATTGGTAAACCACACAGTATTGTACGCCACCCCGACTCCGACCCTGTACTCTTCAAAAAGATGTGGGATACGATTCTTGCCAAAAAGATTTGGCGAGGTGAGCTCAAAAATCGGCGTAAAGATGGTACATCTTACTATGTTAATACCACCATCTTACCTCTCATCAATCCTCAAGGAGAGATTGAAGAGTTTATTGCACTGCGTCAAGATATTACCGACCGTGTCATCGCTGAGATCAATCTTGATCGCCAACGCCGTTACAACCAGATGCTCTTTGAACATCAAGAGAATATTGTCATTACTGCCAATGAAGCTGAAGGGGTGATCTCTGCCAATCACAACTTCTTTGAGACCTTCGGCTTTAAAGATATGGAAGATTTTAAATCCAAATATCAATGTATCTGTGATCTCTTTATTGAAAAAGAGGGGTACCTTCCACCAAGCAAAGATGGCGTCTATTGGGCAGAAATTATTCTTAAAAACCCCAAAAAACAGCATAAAGCACTTATGCGTAATGCATCAGGTGAAGAGCGTATCTTTAATGTTGCTCTTAGGGAAATTAGCTTTGATAATGAACCCTTTGTCATTGCCAGCTTTACCGACATTACAGAGCTTGAAGAGGCACGCCGAAGGGCTGAAGCGTCAGAGAAGGCCAAAGCTGTCTTTATGGCCAATATGAGTCATGAGATCCGAACACCAATGAATGGTATTATCGGCTTTACCCAACTGCTTCAACAGAGCAATCTCACGGTACGTCAAAAGCGTTTTGTCACACTCATTGAGCAATCCACCAAAACACTTCTTGGTATTGTCAACGATATTCTTGACTTCTCTAAAATTGAGAGTGGTAAGCTTGAACTTGATTATGTTCCAACAAACCCCTTTATCGATCTACGTGATGCCATTGCAATCTTCTATGGAAAAGCACGTGAAAAGAGTATCTCGTTACAAATTACAATCGATCCAAATATTGGTGAGTGTTTACTGATGGATCATCTGCGTGTAACACAAATTCTTACCAACCTGATCAATAATGCGATTAAATTTACACCTGAAAATGGTGTGGTTGCTGTCGATATTATCTCTCTTGGTCGTACAGAGAATAAAGAGTCTGTCCAATTCTCTGTTCGTGATACAGGTATCGGAATTCCAGAGGATCGTTTGGACAAAATTTTTGAGCCATTTACTCAAGCAGATGCCAGTACCACACGCAACTTTGGAGGTACAGGATTAGGTTTAAGTATTAGTGCATCACTCTGTACACTTATGGGAGGTAAGCTACAAGTTGAAAGTACCGTAGGTAAAGGGAGCCACTTCTACTTCTCCCTCGAATTTGAACGATGCGAATCGAACAAAATTCTTTCGGAACAGATTCAGAATAAACCAGTCTATGTCATCCAATCAAGTAATGAGATGTTTATCAGTGTCCTTCAACAACTCAACCATTTTGGCGTCTTTTACCAAATCATCCCTCCACAAATTCTTGATCAGATGGAGAAGAATCATATCACCTTCATCTTTGAAGCAGAGCTTTATGATCAGGTAAAAGATTTAACATCCAATATTATCTTAATTGACAACTCTGAAGCTGCAGCCAATATTGCCAAACATGATACCAATGTCTTCCATATCTCTGCCTATCAAGAGTGTCCATCAATCATCTATAACGCCATGCTGACACTCAATGCAATTCCTGAAACACAGAAGAAGGGAACCAAAAAATCTTCTCAGATGAACCTCAAAGTCCTTGTGGCTGAAGATTACGATATTAACCGCATTCTAATTGAAGAGATGTTGGCAAAATATAGTATCGTGCCTGACTTTGCACTTGATGGTGCTGAAGCGGTTGAAATGGCTCTTCGCGAACACTACGATCTCATTCTCATGGATATCAATATGCCCAATATGAACGGAATCGATGCTACCAAAAAGCTGCGTGAACTTGGTATTACTACCCCTATCGTTGCCCTCACTGCCAATGCACTTGAGGGGGATGCCGAGCGCTTTATGGCAGTCGGTATGGATGACTATATCAGTAAACCGATCGACTGGGACAAACTCAATAGCGTCTTAACCCACTATCATAAGCAGTTAAATGAACAGGCTAAAGCAGATAAAGATGACAATGGTTCAGATGAGAGTGAAGGCAAAGAGGAGATAAAAACTCAAAATAGTAAGACAAACAACAAAGACTCTATCGATCCAACCATTGAAATAACAGTCACCTCTCTATTAGAGGCACAATCAAAACTCCACTTTCCACTACAGGTGATTGAAAAGCTCTTTAGAAAGTTTGTGGATACCAGTTTAGAGAGCCTTGCACAGATGAAAGCAGCCCTTGAGAGCAATGATCTGCAAACAATTCAAGAGCGTGCCCATGCCATTCGTGGTATCGCCCTCTCACTACAACTCAATGAGGTCAGTGAGCTTTGTGATATCCTTGAATATGGTGCCAAAGATAGAGAAGCGATCGACTATCGCATGTTAGTCAATCAACTCTCTGATACACTGATGGCACTTCAAAACCATTGTGAAGCGATTATTCGTCAACTCCATACCCACGCTTCATAAGAGATTACGCCTCTGATCCTTTCCCTTTAAGGATCAGTAGCGTCACATCATCGATCTGTTCTTCATCGATAAACTCATTAAAGGCTTGAGTAATCGCAGTCACTTGAGATTTTGCATCAAGATGGTTAGATGCCTCAAAAATCTTATAGATACGATCTCCAAACATCTCACCATCAGCATTCTCCCCCTCAATAATACCATCGGTATAAAGAAGAATTGAGCTCTCTGGACCAAAAGAGGTCTCAAGTGCATGATAGGGCATACCTGCTTGAATACCAAGAGGAATACCGCTAATATGCTTCATGGTAGGATGTCCAATAGGATCATAGTGCCCTGCATTAACCGACTCCATCACTCTACGACGATGATCAAAACGTAAAAAGAGTGCTGTAATAAACATCGAAGAGTCGCGATTATCATTACTAAAAATGTTATTAATCCGCTCCACACTCTCTGATAGACTATGCGAACTATTCATCAATTCCGTATGCACAAGCGTTCTAAACTGCATGGCAATCAAAGCTGAAGCAAAGCCATGCCCTGAAACATCAGCCATCACAATCACCGTATAATTTCCACACTCTGTTTCAAAAATATCAAAATAGTCTCCCCCTACTTCAGAGGCCTGTTCGCACTTTCCAAAGACTTCAAGATCGGGATAGTGAGGAAACTCTTTAGGCAATAGACTCTGCTGAATCTCCCGTGCAAGTGATAACTCCTGTTGCATCTTTGCAAAGCGGGTCAACTGTCGCTCTTTTTTTGCAATCTCCTCCTCTAACCGTTCATTAAAGAAGCGTTGCAGATCATTATACTTTTTGAGTTTCAGTAGGTTATTCACCTTTAAGCGAAGCTCAATGACATCAATCGGTTTCGAGAGAAAATCTTCTGCTCCTATCTCTAAAGCTTTATAGCGCTCTTCATTTTGTGCGGTGACAACAATGACAGGAATATACTTCAACTCCTCATCAGCTTTAAGATGGGTTAAAACTTGCAACCCATCCATCTGTGGCATCGAAATATCAAGAATGATCAAATCAATAGAACGCTCACCCACAATTTGAAGTGCTTCATAGCCATTTTCTGCACGAATCGTCTCAATATCAGTGAGCTCGACCAGTGAAAATTCGAGAAGATCGAGATTAAATGACTCATCATCAACTATCAAAATCTTATTATCTTGCATTCTTTAATATCCTACCTTAAAACATTGCAAACTTATTGTAGCATGCGATACACGAACAATCAATCTTTTTTCTATCAATCTTTACAATATTTGTATGAAATAGAGAGATATAGATTCTCTATGAGAAATAGATTCGGAAATATAGAAAAAAAGTTTAAGTTTTTTACAAATTATCCGATCTATTTTCAGATCAATAGTAAAGGATTTATCATGTTTAACCTGATGATTGTAGGCGCTATTGCACTGATACTCATCCTCTTAGTCGGTTTATTAGTGATCATTTTAAAAGAGTACCGACGAGGAGATGAGGAGTTTGATGACTTTATCAAACAGACATCTTCCGACCTCTCTTCAGAAACTGAATCATCACACACTCCATCCAACCAAGAGCCATCTCCAACTGAACAACCAACCCCTCAAAAACAGACATCTGATGATGCCAAACCATCAGAACCGATCTCTGTCATCCCTGCTATGGAGACAGAGCCTAAGGAGCAGATACCAGAACCCACCCCTACTCCCAACCCCAACCAAGAGCTTATCCATTCGATTGAGACCAAAGAGTATGCGGCATTTAAGCATGACCGACTGATTGAGATGGGACTCTCCCATGAAGAGGCTGATGAGTTTGTAATTGAACTGGTCCATCAACTTGAAGAGGCAGTTGATCAGATTGAAACAGCACTTCTACACAATGAACTCTCTAAAGTTGAACACATTACTCACGGAATTAAGGGGGCAGCATCCAATGTTGGAACGGGTGGAGTAACCGATCTGTTAGTTGACTACAACACCTATATGAAAAGTGGTCGAGACATTACAATTATTCAAGCCTACCAGAAGCGTCTAAAAGAGTGTATAAGCGATTTAAAGGTAGAATTCTCCCAAGTTGCCTAAAGGTTGGGAATGCAAAAACGCAACATTCTCCTCATTGGTTTTATGGGGGTTGGTAAAGGTACTTTAGCAAGAGAGTTGGTACGACATGACGCCTCTTTATATGCCATCGATACCGATGATATGATTGAGAGTCTTACCAATACAAAGATCAAAAAGATCTTTGCGACAGCAGGTGAAGAGGCGTTTCGAGCCTATGAACAGAAGACAGCCGACTGGTTAGCCAAGAATATCTCCAATGCTGTGATCTCAACAGGTGGTGGCTTCTACAAAGTTCATAATCTTAAAGCCATTGGTACAGTTGTCTATCTGAAAGCCGATTTTGAATGGATTCTTCAACGTATTTTCAATGCACACAATGCAAAAAAGAAGTTAAAAAAGCGACCACTCTTTAAAGATGTTGATAAAGCCAAAGCACTCTTTCATGAGAGAGAAAAGGCGTATGAAGCGGTTGCCGACATCATCGTCGATGTCAGCAACCGTGAAGTGGCAGAGATTGCCAAAGAGATTTTAGAGAGAGTCTCTTAGCAGTAGTCTGCCAAGAGTCCTTCACGAAGCTGTTGATAGGTCTCTTCACCCACCAGTTTACGAACAATCGCCAATCCAAAACAGATCGATGTACCAGGTCCACGAGATGTCATCACATTACCATCAATGACAACCTTCTCCTGATCGGTGTACCCTTCTGTTCCAATCTGCTCTTCAACACTTGGATAGCATGTATAGCGATCATTCAATACGCCAGCCTGTTTGAGAGCAAATGGCGCCGCACAGATCGCTCCTACCATCTTCTCTTTTGCCTTCATATCACGAAGAAGTTGTTGAACCGTCTCATTGTCAGCAAGAACATGTGTTCCGCCCCAGCCTCCGGGTAAAACAACCATATCAAGATCATCGGCTGAGACCTCTTTGATATCGGTATCAGCTTGGATGGTAATGCCATTGGCTCCTGTGACCAACGATGCACCAACACCTGCAACAACAACTTCAATGCCGGCACGTCGCATCACATCAATGAGACTAACTGCTTCAATCTCTTCAAACCCTTCTGCCAACGGTACACAAACTTTTGCCATCTTCTCTCCTTTTGTCGATGATCGCCTGATAAAACGTTTCAGACTACCGCTTATTTTACCTTATCGAGATATTTACCCTCTACGGTATCGACACGAATCATATCACCTTCAAGAATGTGGTATGGAACCTGTACGACAGCACCTGTTTTAAGAGTTGCCGGTTTTCGGCTTCCACTTGATGTATCCCCTTTAAAGTTTGGTGGTGTCTCAACCACTTCAAGCTCAACCACTTGTGGAAGCTCTACACTAATCGGTTTACCATTGTGAAAGAGAATATCGACAGTAAATCCCTCATCCATGAATTTAATAACATCTTCACCAACTTGTTCATGGGTCAACCCAATCTGCTCATAGGTTGTTGTATCCATGAACTGAAGCATTTCACCATCATCATAGAGATACTGCATTGTCTTCTGTTCAAGGTTTGGTGTTTCAAACTTGTCACCAGCATGAACAGTCTTCTCAATCACCCGTCCTGTTGAGAGCGATCGAATCTTAATACGAACAAATGCCGCACCTTTACCTGGTTTAACATGTTGATACTCAATGACACGATAAGGTTGTCCGTCAATTTCGAGTCGGACCCCTTTTTTCAGATCACCCATGCCGATAGTTGCCATGATTACTCCTCAAAATTTTGAGGGTATTTTATCTAAAAAAACTTGGAGAAAAGGTAAAAGAGGATCGAAAGGATAATAGAAAAGAGGAGTGAGGTCGCAACTGGAAAGTAGAAGGTAAAGTTCTCTCTTTTAATCACAATATCTCCGGGCAGTTTGCCTACAATAGAGACAAAAAGCCCGAAGAGAATAAGAATAACACCAAGAATAATAAGCAGACGCCCTATATCAGGCATTCTGCTCTCTATTTTTATCAAAATCCATCGCTTTGGAACGGTACATCAAAACAGGAATAAAGATCAGCGATACAATCACCGCTGCAACCGTTCCTGAGATGAGTGCCACACCCAGTCCACCAAAGATTGGGTCACTTGCAAGAAGTGCTGAACCAAGAATAATAGCAATAGCCGTCAACATAATCGGTTTTGCCCGTGTTGCACTTGCAATAGCAATCGCATGCTGTTTATCAAACCCCTTCTCTTCCATCAATGATTTGGCAAAATCAACAAGCAAGAGAGAGTTCCGTGAGCTAATACCCATCAATGCGATAAATCCAATCAATGATGTTGCTGTCAAGAAGAAGGTATGCTCTGTCACCAAATCAGCCACCCAGTGACCAATGATAACACCGATAATCGAAAGGAAGCTACCTGCCAAGACAATCCCACTGATGGTAAAGTTTTTATAGTAAACAACCAACAAGAGGAAGATCAAAATAAGTGCGGCAATAAAGGCAGCACCAAGATCTCTAAAGGTATCGAGTGTCACCTTCATCTCACCATCCCACTTCAGATCAAAGACTTCACCACTCTTTTTATCTTTCAGACGCAAGTTAAAGAGATAGTCGGTGGTTGTAATCTCATACTGATCAGCAAGCTCCGTCATAATCTTCTCACGTGCGTCAAGCAGTGGATAGACTTGGGAAACGAGGTCAGTCTCTGCTGTCACATTGATCATACGGCGCAGATCTTTTTGCATAAGTGTTGGTGAAGCATCCACCTCTTTAATGGTCACCACCTCATTCATTGGAACCAACATCCCCTTTTGGTTCATCAACTTCAATGAAGCAAGTTTACTCTGAAGCGATGCGATACTTTGATCATGCAGACGGCGTGTCGTATCGCTAAGGCGTACAAAGAGACCAATCTGATCAGGATAGTTACGACTATTTTTATGCGCTACAACCATACCTTCAAAAGCGAGATAGAGGATCTTATTGACCTGCTCTACACTCAAACCAGAGCGTGCAATCTTATCGGCATTTGGGATGAGTTCATACTTTTTGTAAGGATCATCTGCCATCACATCCACATCGGCAAGCCCCTCTGTCTTTTTAAAGATTTCAGCCACCTTTTGGCTCAAGGCATAGGTACTTGCATAGTTATCCCCATAGATTTCAGCCACAACAGCAGCAAGGGTTGGTGGTCCAGCTGGCTGTTCGACCATCTGAATCACTGTCCCCTCTTTGATCGCTTCACAGTTGGCTTTAATCGTAGGGCGCAAGCGGTGAACCATCATAAAAGATGGCTCTTCACGCTCATGCTTATCGGTCAAGTTAACAACAATCTCAGCAACATTTTCACTATTTTTAAATGCCGAACCCTTGACCAACCCTGCATAATCAAGAGGTGCCCCTTGACCAAGATAGACTTCAATATCGGTCACCTCTGGCTCTTTTTGTAAGAGTGAAACCACACACTCACTAATCTTGCGAGTCTCTTCAATCGAAGCTTGGGTTGGTGCATTGACATAGATTGAGAATGTATTGGCACTCTTACCTGGGAGCATCTTTGCCAAAACAATCTTTGTTGGAAGCATCATAACTGACCCAGCAAGTGCCAAGAGGGTCAGCAGAATCACTGTCCACTGCTTTCTTTTCGATCCAAGAATGTTAAAGATAAATTGTTCAAACCGTTTCATTCAGCACCTCCTTGTGCCTTTGTTCCATCTTTTTGCCAATGGTGCTGATGGTGATGCATATGTGGCTTTTTAAGGAGTCGTCGTCCCAGATATGGGGTGAAGATATAGGCAACAACCAATGACGCAACAAGTGCAACAGGTACATTGGCTGGAATCGGTTTCATAAACTGTCCCATCATACCGCCAACAAATGCCATCGGAACCATTGTAAGAATAATTGCCAATGTTGCAATATTGGTTGGTGCACCAATCTCATCTGTCGCCTCTACCATAATGGTATCCATATCTTTATCCACGGCATCATGTGAATGAAGATGGCGGTGAATATTTTCGATAACAATAATGGCAGCATCGACCAAAAGCCCCAAAGAGAGCAAGAAGGCAAAGAGTGTAATACGGTTAATTGTCTGTCCACTCAAATAGGCGATAAAGAGTGTAATCGCAAGAATTGCTGGTACGGTAAAGGTGACAATCAATGACTCTTTCCATCCAAGGAAGAAGATTAGCATCACTGAAATAATGACAATTGTAATCAAAATATGATCGACCAACTCATTCACCGCATCATTAGCACGTTTTCCATAGTCACGTGTAATAGTAAATCCAACACCAGCCTTTTCAAGCTGTGGTTTATACGCCTCCATACGCTCTTTAACCTCATTGGCAATCGTAACAGCATTGGCACCTGCTAACTTACCAAGTGTGAGTGTCACCGCAGGCTTCAAAGCTTCAAAGCCATTTTGATGGCGTTCAGAGATTGCAACACTCTTGAAGTTCTGAATATCGCTTCCTGCTGTGACACTTGCAATATTTTTCAGATAGATTGGAGAGCCTTGATATTGAGCAACAATGAGGCTTTCGACATCACGAACACTCTCAATCGCATTTTTAACACCAAAGATCACCAATTTTCCATCCTGTGTACGCCCTTTGACATCAGGAACATCAACCGCAAGGGCTTGAATCGCTTGAACAATCTGTCCCAATGAAAGGTGGTATCCAGAGAGCTTTCCAAGATCGATCTGAATATTGTACTGCTCCTTACGCCCCCCTTTGATCTCTGTCTTTGAGACATTCTCAATACGGTTCAAGTCTTGCTGAATCTCTCGGACAATCTTAAAGAGTTCAGGGTCGCTAATCTTAGCACCCTCTTTTTTATAGAAGGTAATTGCCATAATTGGAATATCAATATCGACATCAAATGGCTTCACAATCGGTTTCATCGTCCCTTTTGGGAGCATATCCATATTCTGCATTACTTTATCGTAGAGGTTAAGGTTTGCCTTCTCGCGATCCTCACCGATAAAGTACATGACATTGACGACACCCACATTGTTCATCGCAATCCCATAGACATGCTCAACACCCTTAATCTCACGAATCTTTCGCTCTAAAGGATTGACAATAATATTCTCAACCTCTCTGGGGGTTGCACCAGGCATAGGGACAATAATTGTTCCGCCAGCTACGGCAATTTGTGGATCCTCTTCTCTGGGCATAATCTCAAGTGAGATATAACCAATGACCAATAGAAAGATACCTAAAAGCATCGTTAATGGATTGTGCAAGAAACCGAGAGCCAGTTTTCCTGCAACATCCTTAGGTTGATAGCGTGTACTCTCTTGCATAGGCTACCCTTTACTTAATAGTAACTTGGGCATACATCCCAGGAAAGACTCGATACCCTTTATAATCGAATGAGACTTTCATTCTAAACTGGTGTGTCATCGGGTTAGAGCTTGGGATAATGGCATAGACTTCACCCTCTGTTTGATACCCAATCGAAGGAATAGAGACCGTCACCTTTTGCCCCACTTGAACATCTTTGAGGTTACTTTCAGAAATTTCAGTCATAATCTTCAAGCTACTCAAATCGGTCAAGATAATTGCTGGCATACCAGGAATTGCCATCTCACCTGCTTTGATACGCTTTTCAACGACAACACCATCATTTGGCGCACGAACATCAAGATATTTGTACTGGTTAAGAACCTCTTTAAGTTTTGCTTTGGCTTGTTCAACCTGCTTTTGAGCAATCTCAATCATCGCTTTGGTATTTTCAGCCGCAAGTTGAAGGTTTTCCAACTCATACTTAGAGACCATCCCCTTTTTGAAAAGGCGCTCATGGCGTGCAAGGTTGGTCAAAATGTTGTTATACTGGTTACGGTTCATCTGGAGTGCCAACTCTGCTTGAGAGATAGCCAACTCAACTTGAGATTTTGCACTATCGATCTCTTTAGAGTCGATTGTATAGAGTAGCTGTCCTTTTTTAACACGCTCTCCTTCAACCACATAGACCTTCTTAACAAATCCCATATAACGGCTTGTCATCATCTTCTGATTATCAGAGACAACACTTCCTGTCAATGTCAAATCAGCAGCACCTACAATCGCGACAAAAAGCGTCATTAAAAGAGCAATCTTTTTCATAGCATTCCTTTATTGATAATATTTTCAAGTTCAAAGACTTTGTTATTGCGTGCATTGCGTGTTTCAGCCAGTTTCAAAACGGCTTGAATCTCTTCGCTATTTTTTATAAGAACATCATTAATCGAAATCAACCCCTCTTTATAGCGGTTGTAGTAGTTCTCATAGACACGGCGTGCAAGTTTAACCTTCTCTTGCAGAGATTTAATATCATATTCACGACTCTTAATCTCTGTGATAATCTTATCGATTTTTAGCGCAATCCCCTTCTTGGCTAACTCAACCTGATGGTGGGCTTTGAGATTTTGAATGCGTGCCTTTTCATAGTTGGCTTGATCGATGTAACCATTAAAGAGGTTCCACTTTAGCTGAACACCAACGGTATAGGCATCTTTATCGGTAAAATCATTCATAAAGTTGTTATCCGCACTTCCATACTCAGCAAATGCACCCACTTGTGGATAGAAGTTGGCACGTTCCACACCAACAGCCAAATCAGTGACCTCAAGTCCAAGGTGTGCTTTTTGAATATCGATATTGCGCTGAATCATCTCCTCTTTGCCCATCACTGGCATTGGAACATCTTTATCGGCGATAGAGACCGAACGGACTTCATCGTCAATAAGGAAGGATAGAAACTGATAGGCAAGATCACGATTGAGCTTGGCTTGGTTGAGCATACGAAGGACATCTGCCTTTTTTGACTGCACTTGAAGCAGATCGATATCGAGTGCATACCCCTCATGCACCATACTTGCAACCGTCTCTTCAAGCTCTTCGACATTCTTTAAGATGATCTGCAAGTTTTTAATGTAACTATTAACCAGTGCAATATCGTAGAAGGTTTTGCGTGTTTGAAAGATCTTCTCATTCAAAACCTTCTGCTTATCAAGTCGGCTCATACGTGCCATATTCTCAGCGATCTTGCGATATTTGTTGAGTTTACCACCCACATAGAGAGGTACTTGGTACTGAAGCTTCTCTTGAAAATGGTTGCGGGCACCAGGATAGTTCAGATCACTGGGTGCTGTATTAAGAAGTTGATTTTGCATCGCTGGATCTGACATAACCGTGGTAAACTGACTAAAATCTCCTCCTGCTACTTGAAGAGCCTGTCCAACACCACCAAGAAAATCTGAAAATCCAAAATCTCTAAATGTTGCTTCCCGACTCTGCAACTTAAACCCAAAGACATTGCCTGCATCATTCGAACGCAAGGCATTGACAACAAGATTGAGTTGACCAAAGTTATACCCTTTTGCAACTTTGGCATCGAGTGTTTTCATCTCAATCTCATCTTCTGCAACCTTAATTTCAAGGTTGTTTTGCTTCACTAACTTGAGTGCACGATCGAGCGTTAAATGCTCTTGCACTGCAAAAAGAGGCAAAGCCAAAGCCATTGCCAACAGCGTCTTCTTCATACCCACTCCTTTGACGATAAAAGTCATCTATTGTACAACAATGTAGGGGAATTATACTTGAGTAAATTTAAAGTTATATTATTTATAAGTTGAAGTTATCAAGGCACGAGGCCTTGATAGGAAGAGAAGTTAGAGAATAACGTACTTCACGTAGAGTGAAGCTTCAAGTGATTCAAGTTCTTTTAAGAGCTCTTCATTCACATCATTATCAACAAGAATAACTGCCAAAGCACGACCAGATTTATCACGTCCAAGTCTAAAGTCGGCAATATTGACATGGTGTTTTGCCAAAATCTGTCCCACATCACCAATAACACCTGGAACATCTGTATTTTTAAAGAGGATCATGCGACCTTTTGGTTCTACATCGAGTGCAAAGCCATTGATCTCTACAATGCGTTGTACATCATCGTTAAAGATGGTCCCTGCAATTTCGATAATCTCTTTCTCAGTTGTGAGGCGCAGACGAATAATATTTTTATAAGCTCCTGCTGTCGGTGAAGACTCTTTTTGAACATCAATACCACGCTCTTTAGCAACAAAGTCGGCATTAACATAGTTAATCGTCTCACCCAAAGACTCTTTGAGTGCACCAACTGTTGCAAAAGTTGCCAATGAGTCGATATACTTACCAATCTCTCCATTGCCAACCACTTTAAGCGATTTAATCGCCCCTTTATTGGCTTGTGCGGCAAGGAAACCGATCTTTTGCATCAGATCAAGATAAGGCTTCACAAATTCAGGAATCTCATTCTCACGGATTGGAAGGTTCAAGGCATTTGGATAGCTGATCCCACGTGCTGCATCGAGTGCCTGCTGTGCCGCTTGGGTTGCAATTTTGTATTGAGACTCATAGGTGTTGGCACCAAGGTGTGGTGTAACAGTCACATTGTCAAGCTCTAAGAGTGGATGGTCTGTTGCTGGCTCTTTAACAAAAACATCGATACCAGCAAAGCGAATCTTACCGCTTTTGAGTCCTTCAAGAAGTGCCTCTTCATCATAGAGACCACCACGAGCACAGTTGATAAGTACCACACCATCTTTCATCTTCTCAATCTCTTTTTTACCGATCATACCGATCGTCTCTTGCGTCTTTGGTGTGTGTATCGTAATAATGTCACACGCAAGAATATCATCAAAGTTGGTGGTATATTCAACACCCAAATCGGTCGCTTTGCTTGGATCGATATATGGGTCGTAGGCAATAACATCCATCTCAAAAGCTTTGGCACGCTTACCAACACGGCTTCCAATATTTCCGAAACCGATAATACCAAGCTTCTTATCTTTAAGCTCATAGCCATACCACTTCTCACGCTTCCAGATACGGTCATGCTTCAAGTGGTTATGGGCATATGGGAAGGCACGCATACATGAGAGCATATGTGCCATTGTCAACTCAACTGCTGCAATGGTATTGGCAGTTGGAACATTCATAACGATGATACCACGTTTGCTACACCCATCAATATCGACATTATCGACACCAACACCTGCACGAACGAGTGCTTTGAGGTTGGTTGCCGCATTCAAAAATGCTTCATTAACCTCTGTAGAACTTCGTGTAATAACAACATCAGCTTGACCAACAACCTTTAAGAGCTCATCTTTGGGTAGGTCAGCCGCATTGATATAGTTAATATCCGGTTGGGATTCAAGCATTTTGAGACCACTTTCATGAATATGGTCACATACCATAATTGTATGCTTCTGCATCCTAATCCTTTGTATAATTTTCTATCTTTGTTTTGATATTATAGCCATGTATGATCTTAAGGAGACGCTCTAATGCCGGGCGTTCAAGATCATGCACCATCAAAACACCATTCTTCTCTTTGCGAAACATAGAAAACTTGATCTTTTCTTGGGTAAGAAGTTGTCTAATACAGAACATTTTGTAGTTATCTAAGTCACTCAAGGTAATCCGAAAAGATTGTTTGATTTTCGGGTCTGTTTTGAGAGGGAGTTCAAACTCCATTTCACTCACAGCATAGCTAAAAGAGGGGCGCTTAGTATGCGCCATCTCTTTTAACCAACTTTGTGTTGATGAGTGATTGACATCTTCTGAAGAACGGCTAAACTCATACGATAGAGGCTCAGAGCTCTGAACCTCAAGAGGCTGGCTCTGTGCCGCATATCGATAGAGTAGTATAAGTAAGATGGTGACTGATACTGTTGAAACAGTCCCAAACAGGGTTATCAACAGCCGATTCATCGCAAAGACTTACAGCTGATCTTTAATGATGTCCCCGATTGTCAGACGATCTTCACTGTTATTGAATTCATTCAGTGCATCACGCTCTTTCTGACGCTCAAGTCTTCGAACAGAGAGTCGGATTTTATTTGATGCAGGATCGAGCATAACGATCACACCCTCAATCTCATCTCCCTTGTTCAATTCATCCATATTTAATGGAGAGACATCCTCTTTTCGAATCAAGGCATCAACGCCATCTTCAAGCTCAACAAAGACACCAAAATCTTTAACATCGCGGATATTACCCTTTACGATGTCACCCACTTTGTGTGCTTTGGCGAAACGGTCGATTGGACTCTCTTCAAGTGCTTTTTTGCTCAAGCTGATACGCTCTTGCTCTGGGTCAATTTTGATAATCTTAACTTCGACTTCATCGCCTTTGTTAAGAATATCTTTTGCTTTTGCACCCTTTTGCCAAGAGATATCTTGATTATGCAACAATCCTTCAACTTTACCGATACGTACAAATGCACCAAAATCTGTCAATGTTGTGACAGTACCTGTAACAACATCACCCTCTTTGTATGACTGCAAGAACTCTTCAAATGGTTTTGGTTGAAGGTTTTTATAAGAGACACGGAGTCGGCGTGTTTCTGGATTGATCTCGATCACTTCAACATCGATCTCATCACCGACACTGAGGTAATCTTTTGGATTTTTGATATCTTTATCCCAAGATACCTCTGAAACGTGAAGGAACCCTTCAATATCGTTTCCAAGATCAACAAATGCACCGTATGGCTCAATATTGCTAACGGTAACTTTAATAGCATCACCCTCTTCGAGCTGTTCAATAATCTCTTCCCAAGGATCAGGCATGGTTTGCTTGATCGACAATGAGAGGTGACGTTTTTTAGGATCATAACCGATCGCTTTGACTTCAACACGATCACCCTCTTCGTAGAGAGTTGCAGGGTTGACAGGACCTTTGTAGCTAATTTCACTATAGTGAACAAGCCCTTCGATACCGCCAACATCAACAAACATACCGTAGCTTGTAATCTTTTTGATCGTACCTTCGACGATCTTATCCTCTTCCATCAACTTGTCAACAATCTCTTTACGCTCTTTACGAAGCTTATCGAGATACTTTCTTCTTGAAACGACAATTGAGTCACGCTCTTTATCAAGCTTAAGAACAATCGCCTTAATCTCTTTGCCAATTGGGTTTTTACCTACAGCAAAAGCTGCTTGACTCATTGGCATAAAGAACTCAACATTATCTTGACCGATGACAAAGTAGCCACCTCGATTTTTGCGGACCACTTTTCCTTCGATCACCATATTTTCAGCATCATTCTCATGCTCTTCGATAAACTTGCGAACGCTTACTTTGCGAATTGCTTTGAGATACGATGCTTGTGGTCGCTCATTGCGATACCCTGTGATCACGACAGGAATTGTATCACCGACATTAAACTTGATATTTCCCTCTTCATCTCTTAGTTCATCCAAGTTTACTGCCGCTTCTTGCTTACGACCAACATCAACAAGTGCCTGATTGTCATTTTCACGAATCTCAACAATTACACCGTCTGTTATACTTCCGCCTTGCTCCTTTTTCTCATACGCGTCTAGCATTGACGCGAAATCTTCCTCCATGTTCTCAAACTCTTCCATTGAGGCCTTATCCATACCTGATTCCTTTTCCGATTTTAAAGTCCCATATTATACTTTAAATTCTCTTATTTTTGCAATAATTTCTTCAATAATCCACTCCGGTGTTGAAGCACCGGCAGTAATACCACACAGTTTTTTCTGTTCAAACCAGCTCTTTTGCAGTTCATCTTTCGATTCAATATGGTAAGAGTCTGGACAGAACTTTTTACAAATCGAGTGGAGCTGTTTGGTATTTGAAGACTGTTTACCACCCACGACAATCATCACATCAGCTCTTTGGGCAAGCTCTCTTGCCGCATCTTGATTCTCAAAGGTGGCATTACAGATTGTATTAAAGACACGCACCTCTTTGTAACGAGGAATGAGGTAGTTGACAATCTGGTTATACTCTTCAATTTTGCGTGTTGTCTGTGCTACCACAGCCACTCGCTCTTTGAGTGTCAACCCTTCAAGCTCTTCAACACTTAAGACCGCATAGACAGGTCCTACCGCATAGCTCATCACCCCTTTAATCTCAGGGTGATTCACATCACCAAAAATGACAATGTCATACCCCTCTTGACTCATCTCTTCGACAATCTGTTGGGGCTTGGTCACAAATGGACAGGTGGCATCGATCACTTCACCACCTTTGGCTTTCAAACGCTCCAAATCATTTTTTGGGATCCCATGCGTTCGAATGACGGTCGCTTGCCCTGGCTGAATATCATCCAAAGAGTTCGCCAAAGAGACATTAAAGTTCTTTTGCAGACGCTCAATCTCCAAATTGTTATGGATCAGAGGACCTAGTGTTGAACTCCCCGGATTCTCTTCAGCGATTTTAATGGCACGCTTTACACCAAAACAGAAGCCATAGTTTTTTGCTAACTCTATCTCCATGTCGCTACCTCTGTCAATCTACCCAAAAGCTCAATAAAATTTGGGAATGATGTCTCAATACAGTCGATATCTTTAATCGTCATGTCAGCCAACAGACCAGCAATAGCAAAACTCATCGCAATACGATGATCACCATAACTATCAATCTCAGCCGATTGTATCACACCACCTTGAATTCTGTAACCATCATCGGTTTCACTACATGTAATACCACACGCTTTTAAGCCATGAATGACACTGCTGATACGATCCGACTCTTTAACACGAAGCTCTTCAGCATTTTTGACAACACTCTCACCCTCAGCGACAGCCATCGCGATAGAGAGTGCTGGAAGTTCATCGATGAGCCATGAGATACGTTCACTCACCTCAACTGCTTGGAGTGGACCGTTATAGGTGATAGTGATATCACCAATCGGTTCATAGCGATCCTCTTTTTGCTCAAGTTCCACCTTAGCACCCATCTTCTTCAAGACTTGATAGGCTTCGATACGTGTTGGATTGAGTGTCACATCTTTAATGACAACACGGCTTCCTGGAACAATTGCCGCAGCAACTGCAAAGAAGAAACCACTTGATGGGTCCGCTGGTACGGTAATATCGAGTGGTTCCAACGGTGTACGCATCGGCTCAATTGTAATCGTATCCCAACTCTCAATATTGGCACCCATACCTCGCAACATCCGTTCCGTATGGTCTCGACTCAACTCTGGTTCACGATAGGTTGATATCCCATCTGCTCTAAGGGCTGCAAGAATCATTGCACTCTTCACTTGTGCCGAGGCGATCGAACTCTCATATTGAAAGGATCGCAACTTCTCACCACGAATTGAAAGGGGTGCAAGGTTGCCATCTTCTCGACCATCGATTTTTGCACCAATCTGTGTCAATGGCTTGGTAACACGCTTCATCGGTCGTCGTCTTAGATACTTATCACCTGTTAAGACATAGTGTCCAGGCAGTGCGCTTAAAAATCCACAAAAAAGACGCATCGCCGTCCCTGAGTTTCCGCAGTCAAGCACATTATCCGGTTCTTTGAGCTTTTGAGGTGGTGTGATGGTGAGCTTATCACCATCATCTTCAACCTCTGCACCAAGCTGTTTGACAATTTCAAGGGTATTAAGCGTATCTTCTGCTCGCAGATAGTTACGGATATGGCTAGGGCGATCACTCAATAAAGAGAACATCGCACAACGATGTGAGATCGACTTATCGCTTGCAATCTGATCACAGACAAACTCAAAAGGCTTTGCCCTTGCTACTTTTAGCCACTTCATCGTAGTTTCGCTCCACATGCAGTTTCAAGCCGTTTTAAGACCTCATCCATAATGGCATTGATCTCACCCTCTTCTAAGGTCTTCTCCATCGATGAGATAACAAATCGAAGTGTCAAACTCATCAAATCACCGAGTGATTCATCAACATAGCGGTCAATTGGGTAGAACTGCTTCACAGTTTCAGGCAGATACCCATCAAGTGCGCTACGAATCTCTGTATAGCTCATTGTTTGTGGTACCACAATACTCATATCTCGCTGAACTGGAGTATAGGCACTGATTGCTTCAGCAAGTGTATGTTTGCGTACCAGTTTAGAAACATCGATCTCTGCAAAGAAGGTCTCTGGTAGATCATAATCTTCTGCAACCGTTGGATGGAGTTTGCTTACAATACCCACCTTTTGACCATCCATCCAGATTTCAGCTGACTGGTATGGGTGCATCAAACGATTCTCTGCTGTCGCCTTTTTCAACTCAAAGTGACCAATAACTGCCGCGACTTTATCCACAAAGGTCGTAAAGTCGATCATCGCAGGTTTACCAGCATTTGAAACTGCTTCCATCTCCTTCTCTCCAGCATAGGCAAAGAGAAGATGTTCAGACTCATTGCGATCGGTATCAAAGACCTTTCCAATCTCAAAGAGTGGAATACGCTTTTTGGACATATTGACATTGCGTTGCAATGCATCGAGCATCGTCACCATCAATGATGGACGCAAGCCATCCATCTCATTGGTAATCGGATTGAGCAGAGCTTTTTCATCTTTAATCGGCTCAAAGCCTAAAGATGTAACCGTTTTATTGTCGCAGAAGACATAGTGAACCGTTTCAAAAAAGCCGTTTGCCACAGCCTTAAGACGAATATCACGCAGATACTTATAGCGTTGCATCGCTTCAGTTGTTCGATTCGCCTCTTCAAAGTGAAGCGGTTTAGATACGATATTGTCGATGCCAATGATGCGTACAATCTCTTCGATCACATCTTGCCGATTCTCAATATCGTGTCTAAAAGAAGGGGTATCGAGGATAATCTCGCCATCTTCTGTTTTATGGATTGTAAATCCAAGACGGCTTAAGATATTGACGGCTTGCGAAAGCTCAATACTCTGCCCAATCAGACGATTGATCTCATCAATCGAAATTTTGAGTGCACATGTCGCTTTAGGCGTAATAAACTCACTACACTCTGCATAGACTTCAGC
The DNA here is from genome assembly GCA_003978765.1 of Hydrogenimonas sp. Taxonomy (GTDB): domain Bacteria; phylum Campylobacterota; class Campylobacteria; order Campylobacterales; family Hydrogenimonadaceae; genus Hydrogenimonas. The sequence continues at coordinate 36,675 of QNYO01000025.1, forward strand.
TTGCGCATGCTGACTCAAAAGGCTAAGCAGATAGTTCAAACCAAATGTTAAATCGGGCTCACTACCACGTGATGTACGATAGTAGAGTGCATCGGTCTTTAAGCCCTCTTTTTTAACGGCTGGTGCGATAATCTCTGGTGCGGTATAGCTTGCTTCAAACAGTACAACACCCTTATCACCATCAGCTTTAAGTGTCTCATCTTGATGAATACCGATAATTGACCCAATCTTTCCATCATACTCAATAGCACCAAGACGATGATCAAGCTCTTTGAGCACAAGCTTCGCCTTCTCTTGACCCTTTGAGAGTTTCGAGAAGTTATAGTGGCGCAAAATGACACCTGTGGTATGAATCGTATAGTTAAAGAGAGCATCAATCGCACTTTCTGCTGCCTCTTCAATCATGGCTAAGCGCAATTTGATCAACAAAGGCACCTGCAAACTCTTCAAATTGACAGCACGATAGATGAGTGAAACAGGTGGATTACCATCATGCATAAATTGTAAAATACGCCCAATACCAAGATGGTTATTCTCATCTTGCTTGCACTCAAATGATTTCATAGATCGATCAAAACCGACAGCCAGTTCGCGTGCCACACCATGAATACTCAAACAGTCACCACGGTTTGCTGTCAGCTCAATTTCGATCATATCATCATTGAGAAGTGGATAGTCACGCAACTCTTTACCAAGCTCAAGCTCTCCAATACTCTCATCAAGCTCTAAAATACCATCTTCGATTTTAGGGAGTCCAAGCTCTGTACTTGAACAGACCATTCCATCGCTCTCAACCCCTCTAAGTTTGGCATGCTTAATCTTCATACCATTGGGCATCACAGCACCGATGGTGGCAACAGCGACATAGAGCCCCTCACGAATATTTTTTGCACCACAAACAATCTGACGTGTCGCAGTACCAAGATCGATCTGACAGACACTCAACTTATCAGCATCGGGATGCTTTTCGCACGACTTGACATAACCAACAACAATCTTTTCTGGTACACGAAACTGTGTGACACTATCAACTTCTAATCCAATACTATTGAGTTTTTTACAAATCTCATCGGTCGTAATACCCTCTAAATCGACCCACTCTTGTAACCAATTACGTGTAACTATCATTGAAACTGCTCCAACAAACGAAGATCCCCTTCAAACAAAGATCGCAAATCAGGAATCTGGTGCATAAGCATCGCAAATCGCTCAACACCGAGTCCAAACGCATAACCACTCACATTTTCATAACCGACCGCTTTAAAGACATTAGGATCAACCATGCCACATCCTAATACCTCAAGCCATCCTGTATGTGAACAGACACGGCACCCTTTACCCTTACAGAAGATACAGCTAATATCTACCTCTGCCGAAGGCTCTGTGAATGGAAAGAAGCTTGGTCTAAACCGAACATCGACATCACCAAACATCGTATGGAGAAAATCTTCCAAAATCCACTTCAAGTTAGCAAATGAGACTTTGCCCTCCTCATCCACCATCAAACCTTCAACCTGATGGAATTGTGGGGTATGGGTCAAGTCAAAATCTCTACGGAAAACCGCACCTGGACTAATCATGCGGATAGGTGGCTTTTGCTGCATCATGGTGCGAATCTGAACCGGTGAGGTATGGGTTCTTAGCAGTGTGCCATCTTTAAAGTAGAAGGTATCTTGCATATCACGGGCTGGATGGTAGTCTGGAAGGTTGAGTGCTTCAAAGTTATGGAACTCATCCTCCACCAATGGTCCCGTTTCAACAGAGAAGTTGAAAGAGACAAAGTAGTCGATAATGCGATCCATCGTATGCATCACAGGATGCAATGCACCACTTTGTGGTCTTGGGGTATAGAGTGACACATCAATCGCTTCTGCTTGAAGCCGTTTTTGAAGCTCTAAGGCATCAAGCTCCGCTTTTTTCTCATCATAGGCTTTGGTTAACGCCTGTTTAAGAAGGTTCAACTCTTTGGCAACTTTTGGTTTCTCTTCAGGCGGGACACTCTTCATATTGGCAAAAGCTTTTGCAAGCTCCCCCTTCTTGCCAAAAATCGCAATACGCAACGACTCGAGTTCATCAAGTGTTCCGGCCGATCTAATTTTATCGATCCAATTCTCCACAATGTTTCCTTGAGACGGGATTGAAAGAGTCCATGACAAATGTATGGACCCCTCTTTTTATATTGTAGGGATTGTATAACAAACTTCATTAAGTCCCAGTAAAAAGGCAACTTTGGTATAATGAGGGAAAAAATAGAGGAGTTATTCAAAATGTGTATATTCTGCCAAATCGTGAAAGGTGAAATTCCATCGAACAAAGTCTTAGAGGATGAAGAGTTTATCGCATTTCATGACATCAATCCTGTTGCCCCTGTCCATATCTTGATTATCCCTAAAGTGCATGTGGAGAATTTCCAATCGGTCTCACCGGAGTTGATGGCAAAGATGACACCATTTATTCAAAGGGTTGCTAAAGAGCTATGCTTAGATAAAGCGGGGTATCGCCTTGTCACCAATAATGGTCATGATGGTGGACAAGAGGTTGGGCATCTTCACTTTCATCTGCTCGGTGGTGCCAGACTTAAATGGACACACCTTACAGACAACGATACCCACAAAAGTCTCTAATCACTTCGGCAGTCATTAGACTGCCGAATAGGTAACATTACGCCTCTAACGTTGCCTCTTTCTCTTTAAGCCACTCACTCACCTTTTCGATCTGCTCAACTGTGCGTTGGGTCGATGTTCCCCCTTCAGAGCTTCGGGCATTCATCGAGTGGCGAATCGAAAGGTACTCTGTGACATCATCGCCGATACGGTTATCAATCCCTTGCAACGCTTCGGCTGAGAGTTCACTAAGATCGCACCCTTTCTGCTCTGCAAGTGCCACAGCACGCCCTGTAATAAAGTGTGCCTCTCTAAAAGGAATCCCACACTTTTCAACCAGATAGTCAGCCAAATCGGTCGCACTCAAGTGACCAATCATACACGCCTCTTCCATCCGCTCTTTGTTGACATGCATCGTTTTGATCACTTCTGTTAAAATGGTTAAAGAGATCTCTGCTGTCTCAACACTATCAAATGTTCCCTCTTTATCCTCTTGCATATCTTTGTTGTATGCTAGTGGTAACCCCTTCATCACCGTAAGCAGTGAGATGAGATTGCCATAGGTGCGTCCTGTTTTACCACGTAGAAGCTCTGGAACGTCTGGATTCTTCTTCTGTGGCATGATCGAACTACCTGTTGAGTAGGCGTCGCTAAGTGTCACAAAGCCAAACTCTGAACTTGACCAGATAATTAACTCTTCCGAAAGGCGAGAGATATGCATCATCATTGTTGCAATATTAAAGAGCATCTCAAGTGCAAAGTCACGATCACTAACGGTATCAAGACAGTTCAGTGTCGGTTCATCAAATCCCAATGTTTTGGCTGTCAGTTGACGATCGATTGGATGAGGGGTTCCTGCAAGTGCCGCACAGCCGATGGGTGAAAGGTTGTTGCGTTTAAAGCTACTCTCAAAGCGTTCAAAGTCACGCTTAAGCATTGATGCATAGGCCATCATATGGTACCCAAAGTTAATCGGTTGCGCATGTTGCAAGTGGGTCATACCTGGCAGCATCGTCTCACTATGCTCTTTGGCGACACTCACCAGTGCATCAATCAAACGCAAAATGAGTTGACGAATCATCTCATTATGTGCCTGTACATAGAGTCTAAAGTCGAGTGCTACCTGATCGTTTCGACTTCGGGCAGTATGAAGCTTTTTACCAGCATCTCCAATAATCTGTGTCAAACGCTTCTCAACTGCCATATGGATATCTTCATCCGAGATATCAAAAACAAACTCACCCGCTTCAATCTCTTGGCGTACCTGTTCAAGACCTTTGACAATATCTTCATACTCTTGTGTTGTCAAAATCCCTTGCTGATGAAGCATCTTGGCATGCGCCATAGAGCCTAAAATATCGTACTGATAAAGCTTTTTATCAAAATTCAAAGAGGCATTGAACTCATCAAGCAGACTTGATGCATTTTCGCTAAAGCGCCCCGACCATAATTTTCCCATGTAAAACTCCTAAAATAAGTTTGGTATTGTAACGAATTTCTTGATTCTTTTTAGCCTACTTACATTGTAGTCGCTCTACACATCCATACACACTCTGTCCATGATATGGAGAGGTTGGATCCTCAATGACTGCTTCTTTATTGGGATCAAAAAGGATCAAATCGGCATCATAGCCAACCACCACTTTTCCTTTACGATCACCCAACCCAACTGCTTCAGCTGAATAGAGGGCTGTCAATTTTGAGAGTTGTAGTAGATCGATAACCCCCTCTTTGACCAAAGAGGTATAACAGAGTGGTAAAAAGTTGTGCAATCCATCAATCCCATACTCCGCTTCAGCAAAAACGGCATCTTTCGCACTGCTTGATACCGGTGTATGCAGTGCTGTTAACATCGCAATATCCCCTGATTGCAGAGCTTGAAGAAGAAGTTGGCGGGATGACTCATCGCGAAGTGGTGGCCAGATTTTACCCGTTGTGTTGTAGTTATCGCATGCCTGATCGGTCAAAAGAAGATGGTGTAAAGAGACCTGTGCATACAGATAAGGGTTCTCTTTACAAATTTTCAATGTCTGCGGTGTTGAAGCAGACAAAATCACCACATCAACTTCATAACAGGCAGCCAACTCACCAATCCGAGCCACTTGAGAGGATTCAGCCACAGATGGTACCCCACCCAGACCAAGCCGACTTGAAACCTCCCCTTCATGCATCACACCCTCACCCTGCAGTGCTGGATCATTGGCGTGACAGAAGAGTTTAACACCATGCATACGGGCATACTCCATCAAACGGCGAATCAAGTTTCCATCGATACTGCTGTGAAACTCGATGCCAACAGCCCCCTCTTTAATCAAAATCGAAACATCACTGAGTGTTCCCTTCTCAGTCAGACCCGATAGAAGCATAAAGATCTCTATATCATCACAAAGTTCTGCTTGCGATTTGGCAAACTCCAAGGTGATCTCATCATCGATACATGGATGAGAGAGTGATGAGATGACCACCGTACCAAACCCGTTGGTATGGGCACTCTTTGAAAGCTTCTCAAGTGTACCACCACGTAACTTCTGATCCATCACCCCTACACCAATATCTACCATGGCAGGAAGCAGATATGCCCCTTTTGCATCGATCATATCGGTGCTATTCAAGCCTGTTCCAAGTTCGGCAATTTTGCCATCTTCTATTCGAACATCAATCGGTTCGATACCTTCAGGGGTCACAACCTTTGCATTTGTAATGACCATGCCGTTCCTTTTTTTGATAAAATTATAGGATACTGGAGTTGAAAGAGAGGGAAAATGGGACGACTTTTATCGATTTTTCTCCCTTTAATCATCTATGCAGGGAGTCCAAAGGGTGAAACCATCTATATCACCAAAGGGTGTTACGGCTGTCATGGAACAAAAGGAGAAGGGATTGGTGACTATCCAAAGCTTGCAGGAAAACCTGCAAAGGCTTTGATTGAGAAGCTCCATCGCCTGCAACGTGGCATTGGAGAGACAAGCAAACGCAATTTAATGATCCCTTTTGCCAAAGATTTAAGTGAAGCAGAGATTCAAGCAGTAAGCCACTATCTGAGTCAGATCAATCAAAATAGGAGCAAAGAGCCAGAGGTTGCTGATGAGTATCTTGGAGGGTTTGGTTCTTAGAGTAGGATCCCATCCAGAGGCTCTGGTTTATGGATAAAGTAGCCCTGTGCAAAATCGATACCGATCTCATGAAGTTTATTCAAAATCGCTTCATCCTCAACATACTCTGCTATCGTCTTAAGACCCATGGTATGACCGATCTGATTGATTGAGTTCACCATCGCATAGGAGATAGGGTCATGCACAATATCCTTCACAAAGATACCATCAATTTTTAGATAATCGACCGACATATTTTTCAAATAGGCAAATGAGGAGAGCCCCGATCCAAAATCATCTAATGAGAATCGAAACCCCTTCTCTTTTAACCGATGGATCAAAGCGTTGGTTGTATCAAGATGCTCAATGGCTGCTGTCTCTGTAATCTCAAAACAGATTTGATAAGGGTCGATGGGATAGGTTTGAAGGAGCCTTTCAACATACTCTACAAACGTTGGATCCGAAACCGTCTGTCCAGAGAGGTTAATCGCATAACGGTGTCCACTCAAAATCTTTTTAAAGATCTCTTGTAGTACCCAACGATCAATCAGTGGCATTAAACCATAACGCTCAGCTGGAGGAATAAAGGCACTTGGTGGGATGATAGTACCATCTTCTGCTGTAAGTCGAATCAAGATCTCATAGTGAGATTGTTCACTCTGTTCATCGAGTGGTTCAATCTTTTGACCATAGAGTATAAAATCGTTGGAGGCTAAAGCATCTTTAATTTTTGCAATCCACTCAATCTCTTGAATATGGCTCTTTAACTCCCCCTTTTTCTCATCAATCACATGAATACGGTTGCGTCCACTCTTCTTGGCAATTTGACAGGCACGATCGGCCGCACTCATAATCACTCGTACACTCTCTTCTCGCCCTGTAATAGGTGCAATACCTGCTGATAAGGTGATATTAAATGTGTGGTGTTGGTAAGAGAAACTTAACGCCTCAACCCCCTGACGTATCTTCTCAGCAACTGAAACAGCCTCTTTGATCGTACACTTTTCCAACAAAACGGTAAACTCATCGCCCCCAAACCGTGCCACAATATCTTGCTCTCGTGCATGCCCTTTTAAGATCGTGGCAACACGTTTTAAAAGGGCATCACCCGCCATATGACCTCCAATATCATTGACAGGTTTGACATGATCAAGATCGATAAAGATGACAGCAGCAGAGATATCCTGAGATTTTCCTTTCTCAACCAGAAGCTCTACCCGTTTTTCAAACTGTTTGCGATTCATCAGTTGGGTTAGGTCATCATAGGTTGCATGTCGTAGCAGTTCACGCTCTAAGTGCGCCTGCTTGGTTATATTTTCAATAATCACCAATGTACCATGAAGCATCGATCGAAATCGTATATTGAGCACACAATCATTAAACTTGATATTGGTCAGATCAAGATGTCGCTCCATCTTGTGATGTATGAACTTTTCAAACCGTTCCGCTAAATCTTCAACCTTAGAGAAGATGGTACGGTAGGGTTGATCAACCATTTGACTTGGCTTCATATCGTCAAAACCAAGTAGCTCCAATGCTATGGCATTGATAATCGTAACCTCCAAATCATTGGAGAGTGTCAAAATACCAAAGGGAGCATTACCAACAATACCCATCAGTGATTCCCTTAAGTTAGAGGTTTGACCTCGCTTCTCTTTCATCATCTATCCCTTCACTATAATCACTGTTGCATCATCATCACTCTGAGCATATTGATTAAAGAGATCAACAGCAATCGATTGTGCGGTGGCTTGAAAATCATAAAAAGTGTGGAAATTATTATTAACAATGCCATCGGTATGTAAAATAATCATAAAATGGTCAGGTTTACTGTATCGTGTCATCAAAATCTTCTTCGGAAGAGCCCATGCAAGACGACCATTTTGCATCGGAAAGCTTAAATGAGACTCTCTGTTGCTATGCACACCGATATGTCCAATCCCACTAAATTCTGCATAGGTTGATGTAATCCGTAACAAACCCAACTCAACACCTCGACCACTATGGATTTTCCGTAAAAAGGTATCACACTTATGGAGAATTTGATCAAGTGGGAGTTTATAGTTTTCAGCGATAATATTCTTTGTCTGCTGTGTTGCCTCTTGTGCCTTAGCTCCATGACCTGCACCATCTAAAATGGCAATTAAAACCTTATCTCCTTCATACTTCTTAATCAAATATCCATCACCATTTAAGAGTTCTCGTGTATCGGGAAATGATACAACCCCTATATCAAGATAGTTATCTGGAACAGGGAGATACTTAATCAAACGTATGGTGGTTCCATCATCACTATTGTGATCAAAGATCATCTCATCAACCAGCCGTGCTGCAGCCCCAAATCCGATACCAAGGCTATCAATCGTTGTACTATAACCATCTTGCATCACTAAAGAGAGATCTTTAATTCCCTTGCCATGATCTTTAATCGTAACCTCCAACCCTTTACTATTAAGAGTGGGTTGTATAGAGACTCTACCACCATGGGCATAGCGCAATGCATTGGTAGAGATTTCAGAGACAGCCAGTGAGATGAGTGTACTATCGTAAGGGGTAAAACCAAACTTTTCAGCACACGCCTTTACATTCTCAACAATAATATAGAGATCCACCTCATCTTGAATCTCCCATGCTAAGGTGTGACACGATTGGGTTGAGATATACATAGGTTACTTTTTAACAAGCTCTAAACCTGATAACTCATAACACAACTTTAATGCACTCTTCAGATTCGCGACAGTTTTCATATGACCCATTGAGACACCACTTGCTACCATTGTACGTGCCAACATGCCGTGAATACCACAAAAGATCGGCTGAACACCAATCAAACTAAGAACATCACCCAAACGGAGTAAGTGTGTGGCAACAGCTGAATCAATCGCTTCCACATTACCTAAATCGATGATAATATACTCAAACTGTTGGGCCTCACATGCTAGTGTAATCTTATCTGCAATCTCTGCCACACGCGTTGAGTCGAGTGATCCAAAAAAACCGCTATAGAGACAGTTATCTGTAATCTCTGTCGTGATCAATGGTGTCTCAACACTAATCTGTTTTCTACTAATTGCTACTTTATCTATTCCCATAATTTTCTCCTTTAAGTAATAACATACCTTAACTCTACCATAGGTCACTCTACTTTATGCTGAACTTCTTGAACCAATTCCTTATCAAGACTTTAGAAGAAATCGCACCTATAGAGGATTATAATGGAGTTGTTGAAGTCGTAGTCAAAGAGACAATTTTGTCTAAAATATCGGATCGTAGATGCAGTTCAAGCTTCAAATATGCCATAGGCAATCCAAACTTCTCCAACTTCACACCATCTTTTTCGGTCGTCAAAATCTTTTGCACCCCCACCTTTTGCATCGCTTTTTCAATCTCTTTTTGATCAAACCAAGCATGATCGGGAAGGATATAGCGTGCTTTAACCAACCCTTTGGGCAGATAGGGTTCAAGTCGCTCTGGATTGGCAATCGCTGTGACAAGAAGTAGAGGCTCATCACACCCCTCACACGTTACAATACGCTCAAAATCTTCTCCCTCTCTTAAAATAAGATCTGCATAACGCTTTGTCCAGGGAAACTCTCTAAAGGGTCCAGAGGGAAGTGGCAGAGGGTTTAGTATCTGTTGCGGATAAAGAAGTATCTCAAACTTTTTGATCCCTACCTTGCTAAATCCATCATCCAAAAAGATACTATGGGCTCCTATTGCTTTTGCCTTGTAAATCGCTTCGATACGATCTTCAGAGACAATCACCGTAGCATGAGGAAGTGCACGTGCCAAAAGCATCGCCTCATCACCGCTCTGTTCAACATCGCTCAAAATCTCTCCCCAAAGACTTACAACAATCAAACCACGACTCTTTCGACCATACCCACGCAAAATAATGGCTGGTTTCTCAACCTGCTTGGCAAGAGTGATTGTCATCGGTGTTTTGCCACTCCCACCAACAAGGAGATTCCCAATACTGATGATGGGAATACCAAAATCTTTTGGTTGGGCAACACATCGGCGTATCCACATAATTACGGCATAAAGTGTGGCTAAGGGTAACAGTAGTAGAGCAACCGGCCAATGGTACCATCTTGGCCGGTAGAAGAGATCTTCAAAAAAAGAGACAAGCAGACGCATTAAATATGTTCAGCAGCAACCTCTTTGACCATATTACAGATATACTCAACATCACTATCGCTCATATTGTGGTAAATTGGAAGCGAAAGGACTTGCTGATAGGTCTGCAACGCTTGCTGGAAGTCATTGACCCGTAGGCTATATTTCTGTTTGTAGTAACTCATCAAATGGAGAGGAATATAGTGCAACCCTGTATGAATACCACGCTCTTTCAATGCACGTGCAAAACCGTCACGGTTACGATCGATACGAATAATATAGAGTTGATAGATATGGTCGCGCTTCTTCACAGGCAGTGTCACATGGTTGACACCCGCAAGCTCTTCATCATAGATCTTTGCAATCTCTTGACGACGTGCAATCATCTTATCAACACGCTGATATTGTGCCAATGCATAGGCAGCATCAAGAACACTAATATCATATTTACATCCAATATCCACTACATCATACATATACTCAAGGTTGCCATAACGATCCCAACCACTCGATTGAATCGCATGGTTACGAAGAAGGACTGCACGCTCATAAAGGGTCTCATCTTCACACAGAAGCATCCCTGCATTGGCGATAGAGTGTTTCATATGCGGTGAGAAGCTAAAACAGGTAATATCGGCACCTGTGGCACCAATCGGTTGCCCCTTATAGGTTCCACCGAGTGCATCACTCGCATCTTCAACAATCTTAATATCATAATGGTTAGCAATCTCATAGAGTCGATCAAGGTCGGTTGGTTGACCAGCCACATGGTTAATAATGGCACCTTTAAGCTTTTTAGACTTATTGGCTTCCAAAACCTTCTCTAAAGCATCCAAATCGATATTGAAATCTTCACTATCAATATCAACAAAGATCGGTTCAGCATCAAAGTGACGGACAACCTCTGGAACTGATGGGAATGAGTTCACTGAGCAGATAATCTTATCGCCGCGTTTAAGATCCATCGCACACATAGCAAGATGGAGTGCTGATGTTCCACTGTTGGTTGAAACGGCATAGGTTGCACCTGTCTTTTTAAGAAAGGCATTTTCAAGATCTTCAATTTTTGAGGCACCTTCAAGATCAAGGACTTCTGCGATCTGTTGTCGCTCTGCTTCCGTAATATCTGGTTTAAAGAAAGGGGTCTCACGTGCCATATCTATGCTCCTGTGAAAAAATATTGGTTACATAATACTGAAACTACTATTAATTCAAGCTTTTATATATAGTTAAGATTCATAAGGTCAGTAAACTATTCGCATTTTTTTGCCCCCATACGCTTCAACTCATCACAGGCAAAACCAGCAGCACGCCGTGCTTCAACATTGAGTTGTAACCTCTTCTTCTCCAAACCGGGGTAATATTTCTCAATAATTTCAAAGTAGATGGAGGGATCGAGCCCTTTTTGTTCACAACCATACTTAAACCACTTATCCCCTTTAAAGACGTGACTGACCTCTTCTTTTAAGATAATCTCCAAGGCTTCAATGATCGATGTGATCATTGGTGTAATTGGATAGCTTTGTAGTTTTTGAATAATTTTGGGGTTGGCATCAAGACCATTGGCTTCAAGATAGCGTGGTACTACTGCCATGCGTTCAACCAAATCGTGACCACTCTTTTGACCTGCTTCAAAGAGTGCGGTATGGACAGGATAATCACCATAGGCAATACCAACCTGACGCATCAATCGATCCAGCATCTGAAAATGGCGTACCTCATCATGGGCAACTTCAATCCAATCGAAGTAATATTCAAAGGGCAGATGCCTAAAACGGTAAGCAGAATCGAGTGCTAAATCGATGGCACTATATTCGATATGAGCGACAGCATGGAGTAAAACCCCTTGTCCCTCTTTGGTATCAAAATGTTTGCGTTTTGGGACATCTTTAGGACGCACGATCGTAACAATAGGTGCATACGAAGGGGTTTCTATCCTCTCTATAGGAGCATCATGCTCAAATGTAAGCTCTTTTCGGCTCAACTTTGTGTACAATTGCTCAACCAAATCCCCTTTTTTAAAAGGGTCGCTTTCGCGTATTGTGCGTAGTGTTTCACTAAAAAATTCCATGGGGAGATTATACCATGCAAATAGAAGTTCAACCGATGGGTCCATACCAAACAAACTGCTATATTGTTACCATCGATCACAAAGATTTTATTATTGACCCAGGTGTTGATGCCCTCTCATGGGTGTTAGACCATGTCAAGAATCCCGTTGCGATTCTCAATACCCATGGTCATTTCGATCATGTCTGGAGTAATCAAGCGGTAAAAGAGGCACTCAATATTCCCATCTACTGTCCTGAAGGTGATGTTTTTATGCTTCAAAATGACCCGTTTCAACAAGGCACGCCTCCAAGTCATGTCGATGTAAGTGTACAACCTGACGAAGTGGTAACCATCGAAGATATCAAGATAAAATTCCTACACTTTCCTGGTCACACACCTGGATGTAGTGCCATTGAGATTGGAGAAAATTGGTTCTGTGGCGACTTTCTCTTTAGAGGCTCCATCGGTCGTGTGGACTTCCCCTACTCCAATCCTCAAGCAATGAAAAAGAGTCTTGAAAAGGCGATGGCCTATACCAAAGCGGTTACTCTCTACCCTGGTCATGGTCCAAGTACCACCTTAGAGGCTGAGAAGCGTAATATCCCTTACTGGCTAAGAGCCCTTTAAAAAGAGGAGTTACTCCTCTTTCTCTTGTTGCTCTTTTTCTTTAAGAAGTTTCAATTCGAGAACATGGGCATCTAAAATTACCGTTAAAAAATGACCCTCAAAGACTTTAATCTCTTCAAACTTACCCACCACATGCACTTGACGCTTTCGCCCCTCTTGAGTCAATGCTCTGGCTTCAAAGATAATACGCTCTCCTACTTTAACCGGTGAGAGGAAGCGACACTCACTATTGACCAAGACAACATTGGGATCATTAATAGCAGCCATCGCAGCAAAATCGGCTGCACCAAAGGTAAACCCTCCATGCACCAGTCCCATATCATCCACACTCATCTCTTGAACCGTATCAAGTGCCACTTTGGCATATCCAACATCAAGCTCAAGGAGCACTCCACACAGCGTGTGATTGATACTCTGATGGGTAGCAAGTTTAACCTGTTCAAACTCCGTATCAGAGGTCTCATCTTCCATATCTACTCTCTCTTCCATCTCAAGCTCTTCTTGACGCATCATATCCCCTACTTTCTATAACATTTAATATAAACACGTTTCGGTGCTGGATACCCTTCAACTGTTAGATCAGGATTGAGAGGGTCTAAAAAGTCTTTCAAACTCTCTCCTTGCATCCACTCCGTTTTTCTCTGCTCATCAGGCTCTGTTTTGACCACTTCAAGCACCTCAAACCGCTCAAAACCAGCCCTTTTACACCAATATTCGAGTGCTGTAATGGTTGGTATAAAGTGGATATTTGAAATTTTCGAATAGGTCGATTCAGGCACCAAACAGATAGGCTCATCACCATCAATCATAAAGGTATCAAGAATTAACTCGCCACCCTTTTTAAGGCTCTGTTTTAACGACTTTAAGGCAACAATCGGATCACTTCGATGATAGAGTACACCAAGACAAAAAACTGTGTCGAACCTATCGGCAAAACCTACCATATGTTCAATACCAAGCATCTCATAGCGTAACGTATCACTCTTTAGATACCGATTGATCAGATCAAACTGTGAACGAAAGAGTGGTGAAGGATCAACACCCAAAACCTGTTTGGGAGAGAACTCCAACATCCTAAACATATAGTAGCCATTATTGCATCCAACATCGGCTACCACTTTTCCCTCAAGATCCATATAAGGACGCAGAAGGTTATACTTTTTAAAACTCTGCCACTCACTGTCAATCTGAATACCAAAAAGGTCAAATGGACCCTTTCGCCACGGCATCATCATCTTTGCAACAGTCTGCAACCTCTCCTTTTGCGACTCCGTTATCTTATCGGATCGCAACGTTACCCAATCACCTAACTCATACTCCACGTCATCAATGGCTGGTAGTGACTCCATCGCCTCCCGAATCGGTGCGATATTTTTCCAAGACAACCATCGCTCGCGCTCTTTAATAATCTCATTGATATTCATAAAGAGGATTATAGTTTAAATTAGATAAAATTAGGAAATTTTAGAGCCCAATTTTTTGGAGAATATTCATGACCTTGCAAAAGAGAGCGACAATCGTCAGCTCATCGGTAGCCGTCACACTTGTTGTGATTAAATTGATTGTTGGACTTATTAGCGGTTCCGTTGCTGTTTTAGCCTCTGCCATTGATTCAGGTCTTGATTTGGTAGTCTCTCTTTTTAACCTCTTTGCTGTCTCTAAAGCTGAAGAGCCAGCCGATGAAAAATTCAATTATGGTCGTGGTAAAATTGAAGCGATTGCAGCAGTGATTGAGGGCGTCATTATTACACTCTCAGGCTTCTTTATCTTCTATGAAGCGATTCAAAAGATTATGCACACCGAATCGATCACCCACCTTGATGCTTCGATTGGTGTGATGGTTGTCTCACTGATTATGACAGGTGCATTGGTTCTCTTTTTGAACCATGTCGCCGATGTTACACAGAATATGGTAATCAAGTCAGATGCACTCCACTATAAAACTGACCTTCTTAGCAATGGTGCGATTTTAGTCTCACTCATTGTGATCTACTTTACTGACTTCTACCTCATCGATAGTATTTTGGGGATTTTAATTGCGATCTATATTGTTTACTCAGCCTTTGAGCTGATTCAAGAGGGGGTTCTTGTTCTTTTGGATGCCTCACTCGATGATGAGATTGTGAAAAAGATTCGAGAGGTGATTGAGTCAACAGAAGGGGTCAACGATTACCACTGGCTTAGAACCCGTAAAGCAGGTAACGACTACTTTGTTGATGTCCATCTGGTCTTTACCCCTGAAATGTCACTACTTGAAGCCCACCGTATTGGGGATAGTGTCGAAGCCAAAATTCGAGAGATTAACCCCAAAGCCAACTGGCTCATTAATATCCACCTTGACCCTTATGATGACTCTGAAATTAACCTTGAAGAGAGTAAAAAGTTTGCACAAGCACTTTAAGTGGAGTAAAAAGAGTCGATCAAAACTGCACCGCTTTAGAAGCGGGCAGACTCTTTAGCGTGCATAGTTAATGGCACGTGTCTCACGGATAACATTCACTTTAATTTCACCCGGATACTGAACATTCTTCTCAATCTCTTCTGAGATCTCTTTACTCAACAACACCGCTTCATCATCATTGATCAGTGATGCATTAACAATCACCCGTACTTCACGCCCGGCATTAATCGCATAGGCGTGATGGACACCTGGTTTGGATGTGGCGATCTCTTCAATCGCCTTCACACGCTTTAAGAAGCTCTCAAGCACTTCACGCCGTGCCCCTGGTCGTGCTGCAGAGAGGGTATCAGCCGCACAGACAGCTGCCGATTCAATCGTTTCAGCCTCTTCATGACCATGGTGGGCATAGATGGCATTAATGACCACTGGATGCTCTTTATAGCGACGACACACCTCTGCACCTAAATCGACATGGCTTCCTGCATACTCATGGGTCAACGCCTTTCCAATATCGTGCAAAATCCCTGCACGCTTGGCAAGTAGCTCATCACCACCCATCTCTGCAGCCATGATACCAGCAAGGTGAGCCACTTCAAGTGAGTGACCCAGTGCATTTTGACCATAACTTGCACGATAGCACAAGCGTCCAATCAACTTCATCAACTCTGGATGCATCGGTGCAAGTCCAAGATCGACAACAATCTGCTCACCCTCTTCTAACACCTTCTGCTCAAACTCTTCGGTGACCTTCTCATAGATCTCTTCAATGCGTGCTGGCTGGATACGACCATCTTCGATCAAGAGTTCGATCGTACGTGTTGCAATAGCTCGTCGATAGAGGTTAAAACTGCTTAAGATAATGGCTCCCGGTGTATCATCGATAATAATATCGACCCCAAGGAGCATCTCAAGCGTCTTAATATTGCGCCCCTCTTTTCCGATGATACGCCCTTTAAGCTCATCATCGGGTAGATGGACAACATTAATGAGACGTTCGGCAGCAAACTCGCCTGCATAGCGTGTCGTTGCCTGTGCCAAAATGTAGTTGGCCTTCCGTTTGGCCTCATTTTTGGCCTCCATCTCATATTTGCGGACAATATGTGCAATTTCGCCTCGTGCCTCCTCTTCAGCATGTTGAAGCACAAGCCTTTTAGCCTCCTCTTCTGTTAATCCCGAAGCGCGCTCTAAAATTTTAAGTGCCTCTTGACGCTTATGCTCATACTCTTTTTGCAATCTATCCAACTGCTGTCGAAGACGTTGGAGTTCAGCCTTTTCAGTTTTGACAGCTTCACGCTCTTGGGCAACCTCCTCCAACTCCTCTTCAAGCTTTTTGGCCAACTGCTCTTCACGCTTCTCAAGTTGTGCCAAACGACCATTAAATTCGTTATTGAGCCGAGCAAGTTCCTCTTCATATTTCTGTTTTGCTTCAAGCTCTGCTTCTGTAACACGCAACTTTGCATTTTGCAAAACCACTTCTGCTTCATGCTCAATCGCTTTGGCCTTAGCTTTGGCCTGTTCGACATAGATATCATATTTTGAAGCGTCAATTTTTTTGGTGATTAAAAATGCTGCAACGCCGCTAATTGTGGCCGCCGCACCTCCTATGATAAACTCTGTTAACATTATATTTCCCTCGGACAATAGTATCTTCGGGGGTTATATAGATATCAGCTTGGATATCAAAATCATCGGTAATCTTTTGTTGTGTATAGCACTTCGCAAGCTGGACAAAAACCGTCAATGGTTTTTCTTTCAGTGATGCAAAAAATCTGTCGTACATACCTTTTCCAAATCCTATACGGCGGAGTCTCCCGTCAACCCCCACAACCGGAACAACCGCCATCTCTATTTTTGACAGATAAAAATGTGAATTCATTGGTTCATAGATGCCAAACCGTTTTTTTCGTAGTGGCAAACGGTATTGTACCACTTTAAAACTTTCTCCTTGCATAAATGGAACATAAATTCTCAAACCCCTTCGGAAGTACCTAAACAAGGGTCTTACATCAACTTCATGCCCCATTGGAATATAGAGAAGAATCGACTTTATATTATTCTTTTTAATAATATATTCAAGCTCTTTTAAAATCTTGCGATTGCGGTAGAGTCGTCCCCTTTTTGCAGTCTTTTTTAACCGTTTGATACAGATGTCACGAAACTGTTGCTTGTCCATTTTTAAGCCCCATTATTCTATAATAATTGCTATTTTAACCAAAAGGGATTGAATGCACTTGAAACTTCTATCAGTAACCGCCTTGGTCCTTGTCGGTCTGTTGACAAGTGGCTGTGGTGATAAAGAGAAGAAAGAAGAACACTATGTACATGTTGACCATCAAGAGAAATCAACAACCTTTCAACTTCAAGATAGCAATCAAACCGTTATCGCAACCTTAACCCCAAATGG
This sequence comes from Hydrogenimonas sp., assembly GCA_003978765.1. Classification (GTDB taxonomy): domain Bacteria; phylum Campylobacterota; class Campylobacteria; order Campylobacterales; family Hydrogenimonadaceae; genus Hydrogenimonas. The sequence continues at coordinate 53,973 of QNYO01000025.1, forward strand.
CTTAACATTTAATACAAAAGAGCCACTTGTTTTGATCAATTTCTTTGCCACATGGTGTCCGCCATGTCGTGCTGAAATTCCCCATCTTGCCAACCTACAAGAGAGGTATCGGGGTAAATTAAAAATTATCGGTATCCTTGTTGAAGAGAAGTCATCTGAAGCGATTCAGGAATTTATCCAAACCCATCAGATCAACTACTTTGTTTCCAATAGTAAAGATAATATGGCTCTTGCCAAAACAACAGCCGATATGCTCCATCAACCCCCTAACTTCTCAATTCCTATGATGGTGCTTTTTGTTCATGGCAAATATTTTCGCCACTATATCGGTATGATTCCCGAAGAGATGCTTGAAAGTGATATTAAAGAGGCTATAAAGGAGGTTCAATAAGATGTTTGGTTTTTTAAAAAAGGGATTAAAAAAGACACTTGAAGTCATTCGTTCAACAGCACCCGTGAAACAGGAGAAGATCAGCAAAGATGAGCTTGAAGATCTCTTGCTTGAAGCTGATGTGAGTTATGAGCTTGTTGAAAAATTGATGGAGTCACTCCCAAGTAAAGTGAAACGTGTACAGCTCTATAATACACTCATTTCACTCTTTATGTACGATACACAATCCCCTCAAGCGGAGGGTCAAAAGCCCTTTGTCGATCTGATTGTCGGTGTCAATGGTGCCGGAAAAACAACCACGATTGCCAAACTGGCTCAACACTCTAAAAGTGAAGGAAAGAGTGTCATTTTAGGAGCGTCCGATACATTCCGTGCTGCAGCAATTGAGCAGTTAAAAACATGGGCTGAAAAGATTGATGTACCAATCGTCTATACCAAACAGGGGCATGACCCATCGGCTGTTGCGTTTGATACCATTAGCTCTGCCAAAGCCAAAGGGATTGACCATGTCATTATCGATACAGCTGGACGACTCCATACCCAAACCAACCTTGGTGAAGAGCTTAAAAAGATTGTCCGTGTCTGTGGCAAAGCACTCGAAGGGGCTCCGCATAGAAAAATCTTGATTCTTGATGGAACGCAGGGCAATAGTGCCATTAACCAAGCCAAAGCCTTTAAAGAGATGATCGATATTAGTGGAGTGATCATTACCAAACTCGATGGTACTGCCAAAGGGGGAGCCCTCTTTAGTATTGCCGAAGAGTTAAAACTGCCTATCTACTATGTGGGTGTTGGTGAGAAGGCTGAAGATCTGATCCCATTTGATCCTAAAGAGTTTGTCAACACCATTCTTGATGCTATCTATACCGAAGAGAGTTCTGAAGATGTGGCAAAGGGTGATAATGTCGATCTTCATAACCTCACTGAGGCACAACAAAAGCGACTTGAAGAGCTTCTTAATAACGATGGATTTGATCTACTCTCGAAACACTTTGTCAGTGAAAGAGAGACCCAAGAGAGCTATCGTCTTAAGATTAATGATGAGAGCGATGCTATCGAAGTTATCGATTCTGATGGCAATGTTCTAAAATCTTACAGTGCAGAAGTACTCGATAGCGATGGCTAAGAAAAAACAGTCTCTCTATGAGTGCCAAGCGTGTGGCATGCAAAGCGCCAAGTGGATGGGGAAATGCCCCAACTGTGGTGCTTGGGAGAGTTTTATCGAACTCTCTGCTGAACAGCAAAAAGTTTTAAATGAGATCTCCAAAGCGACAACCTCCCCTTCCAAAGCCAAACCGATTACACAGATCGAAGAAGAAGAGGTTAGCCGATTTTCAAGTGGTGATAGTGAGCTTGATCTAGTCCTTGGGGGTGGTATCGTCCCTGGCTCACTCGTACTGATTGGTGGAAGTCCAGGGATTGGAAAATCGACCCTACTCCTTAAGATTGGAGGGAACCTTGCCCAAGAACAAAAAAGGGTGCTCTATGTCAGCGGTGAGGAGTCTGGTGGACAGATTAAGATGCGTGCCAACCGATTAGGCTCTAACCATGATAACCTCTATCTTCTTAGCGAAATACGCCTTGAAGCGGTAATGAATGAGGTAGCACGCGACCACTATGACCTTATCATTATCGACTCGATTCAAACCCTCTACTCTGAAGCAGTCCCGTCAGCACCCGGTAGCGTCACACAGGTTCGTACCATCACATTTGACCTGATGCGTCTTGCCAAAGAGAAGCAGATTCCTATCTTCATTATTGGTCATATTACCAAAGAGGGTTCGATTGCTGGTCCACGTGTCCTTGAACATATGGTCGATACTGTTCTCTACTTTGAGGGAGATGCAAGTAAAGAGATCCGTATGTTGCGTGCATTTAAAAACCGATTTGGGAGTACCAGTGAAGTGGGAATCTTTGAGATGACCCACGATGGACTTGTGAGTGCCAAAAATATCGCCAGTAAATTCTTTAGTCGAGGCAAACCACAAGCAGGTAGTGCTGTCACGGTTGTGATGGAGGGAACACGCCCCCTTGTCATAGAAGTGCAAGCACTTGTTGCTGATAGTGGCTATGGAAACCCCAAACGCTCCACCACAGGCTATGATGCCAGCCGTCTGACAATGCTCTTAGCCCTTTTAGAGAAAAAACTCGAACTGCCATTTAATCAGTATGATGTCTTTGTCAATATCGCAGGGGGAATTAAAATCAATGAACCTGCTGCTGACTTAGCCATTATCGCCGCAATTATCAGCAGTTTTAGAAACCGCCCTTTGAGTGATGAGAGTATCTTTATCGGTGAAGTGAGTCTTATTGGAGATATTCGAGAGGTTTTCCATCTTGAACAGCGTCTTCGTGAAGCACACACCCTTGGCTTTACCAAAGCAATCGTCCCCAATAAGCCCACCTTCCAAACCCCAATGAAGTGTTTTATTGCTGAAGAGGTTGCCAAAGTCGTCGAGTGGATGTAGGCTTGGCGACTCACAAACTTCACCCTCTTCCCAATATCATATCAAAATTATCAACCTTTGTTGAACTCTTATGAAGTCGTTCACATACATCACAATCCCAACACTCAAATTTACAATTTTTAATATAAGTATTCCATTTCTCAAACATCTTCTCTTCATAACCAAACTTTTTGACAATATCATATAATGGTTTAAAAACTACATCCTCACCATCTGCATAGCGTTTTACAATCTCCATTGACTGTTTCATAAGTCCAAAATCACTTCTTCCATGAAGTTTAAAAATCTGAATATAGTTTAAGAGTTCCTCCATATCTTTTCGATATATTGGCATATTGGCATTTTGCAAGTGATACCATGGAATCTGTTGATGCCATGCTGGACATGTTTTCATACCAAGTTCCGTTTTGAAATAGTTTATCGCCGTATCTTTAGAGTTTGAGTTATTATAATGGTAGTGTTCACTCATGGCAGGACATAACCCCTTACACCACTCATTAGCAAGAAGAATCATTGGGATATTGTATCTTTCATAAGCCTTCTTTAATCGTTTTAAGTTATCCAAATCTCTTAAATTATACCGATCAATATTGATTGCATCAAAACCAACTTTTGCATAATCAACATACTCTTGTGGTCTTGAAACTCTTTTTAAGACAGTATTTTTAATTGTCATCTCTGGAAACTCTTTTTTAAGAAGACCATTGAGCATCCAGCTATAATGAGGAATGGTAATCGATCGAAGTCCTCGTTTATAGAGTGGTTTCAACTTTTCTATAAATACATAGAGATTTTGAATTGTTGGTTCTACTAGTGTATTATTAAATGTAGCAGAAACTTTAATCCCATATTTTTCTTGAATCTGAAGCATTACTGAAATAACTCGTCGATTCTGTGCTTCAACACCCTCTTTTGCAAGAACAGCAATATTAGCACAACCCATTGCATCATTCACAAAAGGAGGCATAATATAGGCAAAATAGATATCATAAATATAGGAGTGATACTGCTTAATAAAAGGAAGAAACTCTTTATAAAAAAAAGTTTTATCCATCTGTGTAAAGAAAGGAAGTGAGAAAATTTTCATAATAGTTCCTTAATATAAGCTTTATATATGCTTACTTTTAGCAAAAACTTCGTGATATTCATCCCTACCAATCCGCTCACAAAGGAGCCATCCAAAAGGGAGCATTTGGTTTTCACTCTCCTCTTTGTCAGAGAAGAACCAGCTGGTGGTCTCTTCGGTAAGGTAACACTTAATAGCAAGGCGTTTGATCGTTTTTGCTGTCTCTTCAAGCTCTGATGGTTTTTTCATGAAGTGATAGCTTTGAAGTTGTGTACGCAACTCTTTGGGATTTAGGAGCTTCTCATCTGTCATCAAACGCTCAACAGTCTCATGATTCTCAAAGTAACTCTTCTTATAAAGCCGTTCAATTTTGGCTTCAATCTGCTCAAATGCACTATCACTTTTATGTTTGAGATCGCAAAGTGTCACCATAATGGCACGCAGTCCCTCAATCGTCACAGAGCGTGCCCCACTATAGCGTCCGACACGAACAATAAAACGGTTCTTATCAAGCTTTAATGAAGCGATCTTCTGTTTAAATGTTTCACTCACATAGCGTGGTGTCATCTCCTGATGCGAAAAGAGTGAGGCTAAGATAGGAAGGTAGTGTTCATTGCAAGCATCGGCAATTGTCTCAAACTCTCGTAAAAGGCGTGGTTCAAAAGATTTTAACTCCAAACGTCCAACAAAGAGTGTCTCTGGCATCATCGCTTCAACCCGTATCGAGGGTCCATGTCCCCCCTCTTCAAAACGCTCTTTGTTGAGTGCATAGCCAATCTTTGTATCCGATTGGATGGGGTGAAGATCTGAAAGGAGAAGATTTTTCATAGGGCTAAGTGTAGGGTTACGCAACTCTTTAAAGTGTTGTCTCCATGCAGAAAAATCTTTTTGATACAACATACTCTGATAAGCGGTTGAGATCGCTCCTTTGAGACTACTACCTGAGATATAGGGCATCTTAAGATTCGTAAGCCGTTGGGTACGCATCATTTGAAACTGTTTAAACCCCCTCTCTTTATGCTCTCGGTCATACGCTTTATAATCTCCAATTTTGGTTTCATACTCCTTGACAATCCCTTCGGAGACAGGAACAACATGGTGAGCAAGTGAGATAGCAATATCGTGGTGTGCCTGAATAAAAGCGTGAAGACGGATAAAGATGCCTGGGTCGGCTTGAGCAACTAAGTCGTTGAAGATATGGCGTTTTTGCTCATCAAGTTCACGGTAAAAGGCAAAAGGGTCAAACTCATAGAGGTGGTGGTTATGAATAATAAAGTTGGTTGGCTCATAATACTCACCTGTTCCAATATGGACAGGTGAAAGAAGCCTTACTTTTAGATAGTAGCTCTCTTTCATGCCTCAATACCCCCTATGGCTGTTACAATCGCATACCCTTGATGAACCGTATCGGGATAAGCAGGAGAGATGCCACGAACACCTCGTCCAATATAGGAGAGATTCATCACCTCATCCATTCTCACAACTGCTCCACACCCTGCCATCAACAGTGGGTGTTTAAATGGGTTTTGATAGGCTCTTAATGCCCCATGCTTTCCAAAATGAACCGATAGCTCATACCAATATTGCTGACACTTTACCCCCTCTAAGACAGAGGCTGAAAGGGTCATAAAGTACTCCCCTGTTTGATGTAACTCTGCCCTTTGCAGAGGCTCCACACAAAATCGCCCTTTCCCAGTCGTGCTATCTTTACCATAGCCATAGACTCCAACAAATGCCAAGACCTCTTCAAGTTCGTGCCGACTCAATCGTGACTCATCAACCAAAAAGTAGATCTCTTTGTCACTCAGTTGGTAGTTTGTTACGTTGTAAGAAGCAAACCGATCACCATCCATACGGAAGTTTCGATAGTCAAGATGATGATGAGCTTGAACAAAATTGCGGTCACGATACCCCACCTCATCATCACTCTTTGCTTCATGATACGCACCTTTAACAAGGGCTTCTGGTTGCATCCAAACCTTTTTGGCATCTTCTCGTCTCTTTAAAGGGGAGAGTCCAAGCATGCGTGGTGGAAGGGTTGGTTTAGGTAAAAAACCTGGAGCAAAAGGGTCACTGACCACCATAAATGGCTCAGATTCATACCCCTCTAAAAGCTCTTTCAGACGCGCTTCACCATACTGAAAGAGAATCCCCCAACAGAGCTGTCCAAAGAGTGTGTCACCACGCAATGGTGTTGCAAAGGGGGATTCTGGAATGAGTCTGGTTTTATAGAGTTGCATACCCTACTCACTCAAATGGAACTTAACACGTCCATAACCGCGTGAGCCATTCCCTCCAAGGTAATCCTCTTCAACCAAATGCAATCCAAGCTTCACCATATTCAAAAGCTTATCTTCATCATCCAACCCATCAAAGACTTTAATACGAATATCAAGATTGAAAGAGACACCAGCAGGTACACGCTCAACTTGTCGGGGGTTTTGTGCTGTTCCCTTTTTACGATCAACCATATTCTCATACTTCGCTTCACTTAAGACCATATGCTTTGAGCTTTCACTGAGCAGACAATCCCCCACACTAATACGGGTCATACCATAGGGGCTATCTGGTGTTGGATCACCAAAAAGCTTCAAAAGTGTCTCTGCCTCTTCACGCTTTTTTGGATCGATCATAAAGATCTCTTCACGATTCAAGAATTTTCGAGAAAAGGGTTGCCCCTCTTCATAGGGATACTTTCGCCCCATACGCACCAACCCCAAATGCCACTCTAAGAGTGTACGCATCTTTCCTTTGAGTGAACTGCCTGGAATATAGGGCTCATAGATCCCCTTTTTATTCGGGTTAACATGACGAATAACACTATTATCGATTCCACCTATCCGCATCGTGTCATCCCCCCGACCGATATGCAATCCTGTCAGCAGTTCGATCTCTCCTTTTACTTTTCTAATCTTTAGCATCAATCTCTCCCTTTATAAAATCCAAGAACCGCTTCAAAAAAGAGTTTAAAAATTTTGAGTTTCTCAGGAGAATCAACCTGTGCAATACACTGTGCCATCATCTCAGCGAAACGGCAATTGAGCACTTCACGTGTTACCCCATAGGCCACTTTAGAGTTCAACATCTTTACAAATGGTTCAATCTCATCCCACGGTTGTGTCTCACGTGCATCATAATATTTTAAGATTTGGTCATAAAAACTGCGTACCTGTGCCTTCTTTGTTCTCTTATAACGCTCTCTTCCATACTCATCTTGGCACTTATCCCCTTCAATCAAAGAAGCCCAATATTTGGCTGTTTCATTAAAGAGTTCAGGATCGACTCTATAGTCAAGAATAATCTTCTCCATCCACCTATCTCCTTTGGTAAATAAACTCACTCAAAATCATTTTACACGCTTCAGGTGACGCTTCAATCCACTGATTCAACATATTTAAAAGCTCTTGTGCCCAAATATTCTGTTCCTCATCACTCTCTTGAAGATATTCAAAGATATTACGCTGAAAGAGATAGTTAAGGCGTGAACGCCACATTGCCCCTTCAAGAAGATGATCAGGATCTTTCATACTTTGACGCAATACAACAATATTAAAGAGTTGTTCAATGAAATGCATCGATAACCCTGTTAAACGCTTCTGTGCAGTATCAAGGGCTTGATAGAGTGCTTTGGCTTCACGATAGGTTTTCCATGCCACTGTTTCACCAAAAAGGGTGATGGCAGATTTGCCTTGAAAGGCTTTCGAGGCTTCAAGTGCAGCGTTACACGACTGAACAAGATACTCCATAGGTGTGGAAGGGTTGGCAATCACAATCCCCATAGAGAGTGAGAGTCTATCGTATGTAAAGCGTCTAAACGCCTCTTCAATCTGCTGTGCCAAATCTATAATCTGATCCCACGCTCCTATGAGAAAAAAGTGACCAGCCTCTGCGAAGAGTATCGAGGTATTAGGATAGCTTTGGTACATGAGGTGTGATAGATCCTGCTTGAAAAACTGGTCAAGTGATGCCATAAAGCTATGGAGATGTTCAAAAGAGGCTTTTAAATGGTTCTGCTCTAAAAAGATCTCCAGATTATCAATATCTCCCTTTAAGAGTCCCAACGCTTTAAGCCCATGATCATTGGTTGGAGAACTCCGCTCTGCCAGATCGTTCAATGATGCGATCTCTTCTCTCTCATTAGTCGTACAATAAGTGATCTGCGAGAGATCCATCAACGCAATGGCATCTGAACGATCATCAAAGGCGATACCATAGCCATCAAAAAAGTCTATCTCTCCATCATTACGTACCAGTGCTACACTCTTGTTTTCTACCAGTGACTCACCAAGCTTCATCCACTGTTGACATAGATCACAGATAGCCTCTCTCTTCCCTTGACGAAGGTTACAGATTGGACAAAGATTCTGATGATCGATATCTTCATCATACGCTAAGAGTGCCTGTTGGTTGGGAAGATCAAACTTTTGATACCATGCCTGCTCTATACGTCCTCTCATCTCTTCTTGAAATTCTCGATAAGCTACTCGATCCTGCCAGATAGCTGACGTACAACTCATCCAGACAAGACTCAATCCACCCAAACCATAGAAGTGATTCAAACAGAAGCTATTGAAACTTTGACGAAGCTCCTCTAAAGTTTGGTAATCGATTGTAGGAGAGAGAATCTCAAATCCTCTACTCGAACATGAGAGAATAGCATCTGGTGAGAGACCAAGCTGATCACAGATGCGATAGGCTGATAGGTGCATAAAGAGCTCGATATAGACTGACTTTGCCTGTAATATCTGATGGGCATGTTGGGTTGAGACTCCTCTAAAAAGAAAGCTCTCCAGACCAAAAAAGTGACCAGAGATGAGTAGATAATCGTCTGAATCATCACATGGGGGTACCTTCTTTTGAAAGATCGGTATGAAGTCACCAAATGTTGTAGAAAATGTCTCTTCAAACCGACTCATTGATACTCCTTAAGCGGTGTCAGCCTATAATCTCCCAGTCCAAAAACTGTCTGCTTGCCTGCCCCAATCACTTCACCTATCTTCAAATAACCGTATGATCGCTCATCCAAACCCCGAATCACCACACTTCCTATCACCCCTCCTAATTTCATACGACACTTCTGCCGATTGGAGTAGCGATAGAGATCAAGATAGTGAAGATCACTCTTCTCTATCTCACCTTCAATGCGGTATCCAAGCTTTTGTGAAGGCAACCCTTTAAGGGCACGATAGCGATGGTGAATCGTCGTAATAAGTGTTGGTAGTGAAGGGGTATGATAGATGAGATGATTATTCATCTTCATACGGAGTGGCATACGAAACTCCAACCGTACATCACGATAACACTCCTCGACAGAAGTCGAGCATGGTTGCACCCGATCTATTGGAAGAAATCTCTCTCCATCATAGACAAGATGTACTCCAACATGAATATTGGCTACCTTCACCTTTTGTTGATCTTTTCCCAATCCCGTCTCTTCAAGTGACTTTTTCATCGCTGAGAGAATATAGGGCATCTGTGCAACCCGATCTTCAAAGAGATAGATAGAAAAAGCCAGATGCTTCATACCCAGTGCCGAGACAATACGATAAGGGTGGTAGAGGTTCACTTTTTCAAAAAAGTCGTAATAGAGACATGTTGCAGTGGCAAAACATCCACTGCATTGATATGAGGGGTTGATACAGACCATCCGTTTCAATGTCACGCCCAATGCCCCACGCAACATCGAACCTGAAAAGAAGGGTGGTTGATACGCTGTAACTGCCTCAATATCTATTTTTATCCATGTAATTTTCATTAAAACCTAAAAACAATAATTTAAAACTATTATACAACTAAAATCCTTTTATAAAGTTTTGATCTATTTCAAATAACACAAATATATGATGGTAGTGATAATATTTTGTGATAGGAGATAGAGAGAGTGAAGGGGCTTAAAGCGACAGACACGATGTCGCCTATTGCCTCTTCCAATTGATACTGATAGAGAGAAATCCCCTTAAAACCGGGTCTAATTATTCAATATCAAACATAAATGAGACGACTTATAGATGTCTCAATCCCCTTGAAAACGGGTCGAATCTATATCATCAGCTTTCATGAATGATCTACTTTAACAAGTTAAAACTAATTCTACTCTTAAAGTTGGTATTTCAATCTTTTATCATTAAATAATTGCATCTTGTGTTAACATTTCACACAACTGCTTAACCTCCTTTTTATTGAGAATACTCTCAATATTGGATGTTGCTCTCAATGTTTTCATCACAGTTAGATCCTCTTCAACCGAGATGACAATGACGGGCGTTTTAATCCCCTCATCCTCCATATATTGTAAAACCTCTGCACAGATCCCATCGCTCAAATAGAAATCCAAAATCACCAAATCAAAGCTTTCAACTGTTAACAACTTCTTAGCACCATTATTGGAGTCGGTAAAAGTGAGTCGAAACTTATCTTGCAGATACTCTTCAAAAATTTCACGAGAGTTTTGGCTATCTTCCACAATCAAAATATGTTTTGCCGTTTCGGGTGCTTTAAAGAGTGAGTAGGAGTTGGATGGTGGATCAATGGTAGGGATTGTCAGATGGAAGCAACTCCCCTTTCCTGCTTCACTCTCCACCCAGATACGACCTCGATGAAGCTCTTCAACAATCTTTTTACAGATCATCAACCCAAGTCCACTGCCTGCTTCACTCTTTTGGTAAACATTTTCGATCTGAACAAATGGCTGAAAGAGTTTAAGCTGATCCTCTTTAGAGATTCCGATTCCTGTATCACAGATAGAGAAGTGGTAAGAGTTGCTATCCTCTTCATAATAGACATGTAAAGAGACCTCACCACCTTTGGGGGTAAATTTAATGGCATTACTCATTAAGTTAAGCAAAACTTGCTTTAAAAGCATGGGATCAACCACCATGGTCATCGATTGATCAACCTTTAAGTTGAGTTGGATATCCTTTTGATTTGCTAATGGACGTGTAAGCGTTTCAACCTCTTTAATAATTGTCTTGACATCACTCAAAGTTGGATTAAAACGCATTTTACCCGCTTCAAGTTTCGCAAAATCCAAAATAGTATTGACAAGATTGAGAAGATTGTTGCCCGCAATATTGATCTTCTCAATATAGGCCTTAATATGCTCAGGCGTATCTGGACGCATCATAAGGATTTGGGAAAATCCATTGATAGCATTGAGAGGTGTTCGCAACTCATGGGACATATTGGCCAAAAAGACATCTTTGGCGCGATTGGCACTCTCTGCTTTATCGGCAAACTCCATCAATGACTGTTCACGCTCTTTAATAGAGAAATTCAGTTCAAGTGCTTCAAGGAGTAGAATCAAAATCTCTTCAAGATAGAGTTTATTGACCAAAGGTTTGAGTTGAATGCCCAAATAGAAGCTATACTGTTTGTATTGAATATGTTTGGTAATATCAAAAGTGTTACCATCCAATGGCTCTGTTTGCACAACAATCTCTTCAATCGCCCATGGCATCACCGACTTAAGACTCTCTTTAACACGTGCCATCACATTTTTCTGAATATCATACTCTGAAATTAAGATCAAATCGCGTTGAGAAAAGATTGTATGGATTGCACGGATCGCTTTCAATCCTGCATGTAACGAAAGAAAACCGCTGGTCGAAAACTCTTTAAGGGGACGATCCATCAACTCATAGAGTTGATTGGTTACTCGCGTCAATGCATCAAAATGGTCACGTATTTTCTGTTTATTCCCCTCTTCAACCATACGTTTAAAGGCTGTAAGTTCGTGATGCCATGCCATATGGAGTGATTTAAGCTCTTCAATATCGATACCTAATGTTTTAAGACGCTCTAATTGATCACTCAAACGCTCTAATAGTTGGTGAAACTTACACTCGAATGGATCTTCAATTATTGTACTGAGTTGTTGGGTTGTATGATCGGGATGCTTCATATAGGCTTCAATCAAAGAGTAGTTCTCTTTATGAATGGCAAAAGCACTATAGACCTCATCAATAATCTCGATAGATGAGAGTTGACGCATACGATCCGATGATTGGTAGTAGGCATGGTAGGTACTATCAATAATGATATACTCCACCATTGCAAAAAATTTGCTAATCATCTCATAGTGGTGTTTAATCACTGGATCAACCAGTGACATTTTATAAAGAAGACGATTCAGTGCCCAAAAGCCATAGGTCACTTTACCACTCTCCAGTCGTATGCCAGCATGAATTGCACCAACCTTTTGTATCCGGCTCAAATAGGCTTGATCAATAGGCGCTGAAAAGATAAAGATGATAAACTCTTGCATCGTTTTTAGCAGACGATCGATATCGGTATGTCGAAAATAGCGTACCATCTGCTCATCATCTTTGAGATACTCATGATAGAACTTCTCAATCAAAATTGAGCTCATAACTGAAAGCTTATCATGAAGTGCCTCTCGTGCCTCAATATCCTCTGCGGTAATATGGAACTGTCGAAGTAGATTCTCAATCGTCAACTGGTGCATTGTCGATGCTTCCTAATAGATTGGTTTTGTTAAAGACTTTAATGGAATTAAAGCCTTCATTGGTAATCTCACCAATACTGGTAATACCAAAAATGGGCTGCATGCCCGATGTTTCAGCGGCAATCGCCTCAATCTCTTGAATAAAGTCATCTCCCATATAAAGCACCCTTGAGATACAGTCAAAGAGGAGATGAATATGGTTGGGATGAGGGGTAAGTGTGAGCCGTGCATTATCCACAGCCGCCTCAATCAAACCAGCATGATCACCCTTCATAATATAGACGGTCTCATTGGTTGCAATCGATGAGACCATTAAGAGTGCCTGTTCATCGGTTGGTTGAAGTGGATCACGGACAATAAACTCATTTTGAGTATAAGAGAGAATTCCAAAGGGGTAAGCTTTTGCCACATCAAAAAAGTTCTCAGATGTAATCTCCTGACCATCAAGATCACGCAACACCTTCGCATAGACTTCAAAAGCGGGTTCATTGTTGAGTTCATAGATAATATTATCTTTCGATTTCGTTACAACCAAAGGGCCATAGAGTGGCTTCCATCCATGCTTAACCCCCACATGAATGGGTGCTTCAATCTCGACAATGAGTGAGTGACACTGATAACTCTGCTCTTGATCAAAAATTGATGGCATCGGTGTTAAACTTTTTCCCCCTACCCCAGAACCAAAGAGAGTTTGTGTCGTTAAGAGAGTACCAAACTGCTCCAAAAAGGGTTCAAAAGAGCTATTGAAAAGATCACTAAACATCATTAAGGTCGTATTGGCTCTCAATGACACCTCAGGTGGCCTCTTCATATCCAACAGATAGAAGTTAACATGATCACGTTCATCAAAACGGATCTCTAAAATCCCCTCATGATAGAGTTGGTTATTGGCAATAATATGGGGAACAATAGCACCATAAAAAGGTTGTTCTACCTCTTGACATAACTGTGCAATATCGACCGTTTCAGTAACCAGATAGAGACGTGGATCGCTCTTTGATCGCGTAATCTCATTAGGAGAATGGTAGTAGGTAATCTTCATTAATGGCTCTCAATCCATGGTATAAGTTTTTGTTGTAATATCGTTGCGGAAAGGGGTTTGGAGATATAGTCATCAAATCCGTGCATCAAAATCTTCTCTCGATCACCCTCCACTGCCAATGCCGTCACGGCAATAATTGGCCCCTTATAGTGCCGTTCATTACGCAATTTATCATACAACATAAACCCATCAATGGTCTGCATATCAATATCCGTCAAAACCAAGTCAAACTCAAAAGGCTCCAACTGAAGGGCTTCTACAGCAGAGGCTAAGACAGTGAGTGTGACATGAGGAAACTGCAGTTTAATCATATCGTGCAAAACGATCTGATTAAACTCATCATCTTCAATAATAAGAATATGCATTAAAATACTCTCCTTTCCCCTCCATCGAAAAAAAAATAGAATTTTATTGATTATAGCAGATGATTCTATAACAATCATAGTGTGTATGCAATCTTTTTGCAATCATCTACGATAGAGTTGCATGGATAAGAAGCTCTAACGATACCAACCCTATAAAAATTCAATAAATCAGCTTCTATCAAGCAGACCAAAGTATGCTATGATAAAACTCTTTTTCCACCACACGACCCACACATCTAAGGATAGAAATGGCTCAAAAACCCTATATCATAGCCATCGATGATATGCCCTACAATCTTGAAGTCCTTGCGATGAGCCTTCAATCTATTGATGTCGAGGTAGCATGTGTCGAATCAAGCCATCACGCCCTTCAATTGATTAATGAGAGAGTGCCAGATCTGATTCTTTTAGATATTATGATGCCCGATATGGATGGCTACACACTCTGCCAACATCTTAAAAAGAGAGCCGAAACCAAAGATATTCCAGTGATTTTTATTTCAGCCCTTGATGATGTCCACAATAAGGTCAAAGCCTTTGAACTTGGTGGGGTTGACTATATCACCAAGCCCTTTAATCCATTAGAGGTGGTTGCTCGTGTTAAGACCCATCTCAAACTCTACCATATGCTTGAAGAGATGAATACGCTACTCAAAGAGTCCTTTCATGAGATCTATACCCCACTTGGAATTATCAAAAGCTCCTTGGCACTGCAAGAGATTGAGTATGGCAAAAGCGAACATCTACAACATATTAAAGCGGCGGTACAGTCGCTTCACTCTATCTATGAAGATATCTACTACGCCATTAAAAAAGAGGTACGCGACCATCCACCCGAATGGATTGAGTTAGAGAGGTTTCTTCCCCAACGTATTGGACTCTTTACTCCCCAGATGGAGGCCAAAGGGTTGCATTGTAACCTCAACTTTGAGATCGATTCTCCAATGATAAAGATCAATGCAACAGAGTTAGAACGACTGATCGATAATCTTCTCTCTAATGCCATCAAATATGCCAAAGAGGGGGGTGAAATCTCCATTGATATTCTCCCCTTCTCTGATCAAGAGATTCAACTCACCATTACCAACACTTCTAAAAAGATCCAAAATGTCAAACAGCTCTTTCATGAGCTCTATCGTGAAGATCATACCGTTATGGGGCTTGGTATCGGTCTTAGTATTGTTAAAAAGATTTGTGACAAATATGGTATTACAATCGATGTTGAAGCTCAAGAGGATAGAATCTGCTTTATACTACGCTATAAGGAGACAGCATGAAGATTCTACTTTTAGAAGATGAAGATACTCTACGCAAAAATATCGAAAAGTTTTTAACACTCAAAGGTCATAGTGTGGATAGTTTTGATGATGGGGGACAACTCTTAAAAGATGCCAACCTCTTTGAGTATGACTTCTTTATCTTTGATATTAATGTCCCAGATGTGAATGGATTTGAGCTTTTAATATATATTAAAGACAAAAAGATTGAGACACCTGTCATCTTTATCAGTGCAATGATCGGGATTGAAGAGATTACCAAAGGGTTTGAGCTTGGTTGCAGTGACTATCTCAAAAAACCTTTTGAGCTCGAAGAGCTGGAGTTACGGATGAAAAATATCAAAAACAGCTTCTCAACCCATGAACGCATCACCCTTCCCAATGGATTGGTCTATGATTTTAGTGCCAAAGCAGTCTTTCAAGGGGACAAACAGCTTGAACTCTCTAAAAAGCAGAGTGAAATTCTCTATATTCTGATGAAACATCATGGTCAAGTGGTCAGTTTTGACACCATTGCCGACTACGCCTATGAAGATGATTTTCGTGATATGCACACCATCTCAAGCCATATTCGCGATATTCGTAAAGTGATCGGTGCAGAGGTGATTAAAAATGTTCGTGGGGTTGGGTATAAAGTGGTCTTTTAGAGGTGTCGCTGATTATGGTAGCGACCCAGTTCATAATTTAACGCCATCTCAAGTAGCTTTAGATCATAGTAGTATCGCAGTAACTTCTGCTTTGTCTGGAGCGTTTTAATCTCTCGTTGATTAATCAGCATCAGATGGCTCATCCCCTCTTGATACTTCCGATTCTCAACCTTCTCCAACTTCTCAACCAACACAAGCTCTTCATGAGAGAGTTTGATCGCCTCTTTTTTCATATCGATCTTTTGTAGAAGATTTTGAATCTTAGTGGTGATCTCTTTGAGAAGTTTGCTTTTTGAGCTATGCAAAAGGAGTATCTGCTTTCTTAACGCCTCATCTTGCCCTTTGTAGCGTCTTCTTTCGAGTGGAAACTTAAAGTCAACCGAAACTTTATACCCCTCTTTATACTTTAAATCATAGACGCCATAGAGTTTAAGATCGAGTTTTGGATATTTTGAGAGATGGTTATACTTTTGCTGAAGTGTAACTTTTTCTATCTCATACCCAATCCTTTGAAACTCGGGTCGATTGGCCACTGCAATCTTTTGTGCCTCTTTGAGTGAGATGGTATCGATCATCTTGCGTGGCAGATTGGGCAGATCATAGAGACGATCAAACTCTTGCGATGAAACTCCTAAATATTGCAAAAAGATATTTTTGGCTTGAAGAAAAGCATTGTAAGCATTAAGTCGGCGCTGTTTTCGATCAATGATCTGACTCTGTATCTCAAGAAGAGCTATTTTAGGTAACTTACCAACGGCAACCTCTTTAGAGATAAAGTCAAAATTGATCTTTGCCTTGTGAAGAAGCTCCTCTTCGGTCTTTAAGACCTCTTTTTGAAAGAGGAGTTGATAATAGGCTTTGGAGATCTGCAAGTAGAGGGTTAATAGATTGGATCGACTCTGTTGATGGGTCTCTTGGGTCGTGAGCTTTGCACGCTCAAGGTCAACCTGATTTTTACTAATATTATGGATGACAGAAACAAGAGGAATTTTAATACTCGATAAGATCTCCCCCTCTGTACTTGTCTTAATATTGTTATACTCTTGAACCCCTTGTGCATTACGATAGGCCAAAGAGAACTCAATGCCATTTTCAATCGGTTTGCTCAAAGCAATCTGCTTAAAGGTTCCTTCCGATACAGGATACTTCTTTTCATCATACTTAATCGAAAACTGCGTATCAAACGCCCCTTCATAAAAACGCTCCTGGGCGTGACGTACCGCCTCTTTTCCTATCGCATTATAGTAGAAAGGATTCTTCTCATTCAGATAGAGAAGAATATGCTCTTGTAAAAAGGGCTCTTTGGCATACAGCGATGCAAAAAAGAGTGCAACAACGGTGATAGCTCTTACCATTGTCGATACTCTTTGGGTGGATTCACCATTTTAGGTGGTTGAGAAACCATCAATCGCCACAACTCATACCAGATAGGTACCGTTGAGAGTCGCACCCATACACTTGCTTGGGTACCAATCTTCAAATTCTCACTTGAAGGCCAAGGGGTATCGTCAGGGTCTTCAACAATCAGAGCATAATAGGAACCCTTTTCATGGGAGGTGCGCTCAATACTCTTAATCACTCCACCATAGGTACCGTGGGTAATCTTTGGCCAACCCGATATTTGCAGAGCGGGCCAACCATAGAAGATAATACGTGTCTTTAGCCCCTCTTTAATGAGTGGCATATTAAAGTCTGAAACCTTTAAACGAATAGCGCGTTGGGTTACAACAGGGGAAAAGTAGAGAACATTCTCCCCTTTTTTGATCAATCGGTTTTTGTCATTTTGGTAGATTCTAATCACATAGCCATCACTCTTGGCCACAATATCCCGACTTAAGTATCGTGATAGACTTGTGGACTCTTTTTCGATATTCTGCTTTAAGGTATTGGCAAAGTTTTTGGTGGTTAAGATACTATTTTCAATGGTATTAATCTTAAGTTCCATCTCACTAATAAATTTGGTTCGCTCTTTTTTTGCAATATCAAGGGCGTGCAAGGTATTTTTGATATCAGCAAGAACCTTTTGGTACTCTGCTTTGGTACTTAGGTAGATACTCTCTTTTAACTCCAAATCGCGTTTGGATTCGATACCATCTTGGTAGAGTGACTTTGAGCGTTGATAGTTGATTGCTTCAATCCTATTTCGATTTTTTAAAGCAACCTCCCGCTCTCTGAGTGCCATCAGTGAATTCTCTAACTGGGCAATCTTTTTATCATAAATCTCCACACCGATGCGAAAGACCTTCTGCTGACTTTTGAGACTCTCTTGGAGATTTTTGAGTTTTACCATCTCATTTTCATACTTTTGAACACTCTTCTCTCGAATCGAAACCAATCGGTTTTGATAATCGGCATCCAAATCCCGCATACGAAAGAGCTTCTCACCCTTTTTAACAAACTGATTCTCTTTAACATAAAACTCTTCAATAAACCCATCAACAGTCGCTACTATACGATAATCTCTTTGTGTCGGGTCCAATGCAGTGAGTGTACCAATCCCATGCACCGTCTGTTGCCATGGCAAAAAGAGCATAAGGACAAATACCGCAATAATGCTCAATGTCACAAAGACAAATTTACGAACAAACGGGCTCTGTTCTACAAGTCTTAAGGCTTTAAACTGCTCCATCTATCTCTTTTCCAATACCGTTGAAAGTTTATTGACTTTATAAAATCCCTCAATCATATCGTACATATAATCGATCTGTTTCATAAAATCTCTTAAGGCATTCACCACCGATATAATGATAATCTCTGTCGCAACAAACTCACCAATTGGTACAATCCCTTCAAAGACAAGATAGCCTCCTATAATAAAGAAGGTACTTAAAATAATCCCTTCAATAAAGAAGGTAAGCGACAACTGCTTAGCAATAACACCAAACATCTTTTGTCGTGCATGGACAAAGTTGATGAGAAGTTTATCGAGTGTTTTAAGCGTCTCATTAGCTGACTCTGACTGCATTGGGATATTTTGCAAATAGTAGATCGCTTCATGCTTGGCATCTGATCGTTGGATAGCAAACTTTGCCCCTTCACGCCCTAAAAAGAGGACAATGGTGACAAAGAAGATGATAAAGAAGAGACCCAGTAGAAAGAATGAGAGGTCAAAGAGAAGCAGAAGAATCAAACTCACAAGCACCTTAATCAGAAGTCCTGAACCATTAAGCAAGATAATTGGGAAGAGTTTTTGAATCGATATCACATCAAAAAAGTAGTTCATATATTTATCGACAACATCTTTATTAACTTGATCGCGTGCTTCAAGTGCAAGACTGGAGATTTTGATTGAGTTTTTGACAAAGATTTTTTGCTCAAACTTCTCAACCATATACTCTTTTAAGACCTGTAAAATTGCGATAATTACAAAAATAACAATCACAATAAAACTCAATACCGTAATAGAGATGGTGGCATGAGCTAAGACACTGTTGATAATAAAAGCCGAGG
>QNYO01000007.1 GCA_003978765.1 Hydrogenimonas sp.
CAAACAGAAAATGGAGCTGTTTGTGGTCAAAGTTTAGCAAGAAAAAGTGGTTACCATTGATCTTGATAAATGGCAACACTAACGATATGATCGTCACAAGTCCAAAGAGCCAATACCGTTTGTAGCGGTATGGTACCCACCCCTCTAAAGATGTACCTCTGCTACCTTTGGTGTTGGTTGCTTGATGGATTGATTGTGTTGCCACTTTGATAACCTACCCTCTATTTTTCAAATTGATATTGATGTTTTGTATCCCCACCAACTGGTGCACCATGAACCACAACGTGTGCTTCATTTGAAAGATCAGAACCGATCATCTTGATTCCCAATGGATCTTTGATCTCATACGATTGCTGTGCGGTTGCTTGCTGTGTCTCAATTGCTGCATATGTCAAGCCTCCAAGAATAGAGAGCAGTAGTACTGTTGCAACCAACATACCAGTAATGCCATGAAGTCCAAATGCGCTTCCTTGTTTTTCCATCATCTACTCCTTATTCACTACGAGAGAGGCTAAGAATATAGGCACCGACAGCTTTCTCTTGAATTGGTGTCAAACGACCTTTAAAGCTTACCATCTTACCAATATAGCCTTTCTTACCACGCTCAAGAACATCAGCAACAAATGCTGGCGAACCATACTTGGTAAGATCCGGTGCCATACCACCCATACCTTTACCATCCATACCGTGACATCCTGCACAAACACCAAACTCTGCAGGCATCTCACCCTTCATACCGTTAGCAACATACTCTGCAACTTTCTTAGCAGCATCTCCACTAAGCATTCCAGCAGGCATCTCACCCATTGGATAACCAAGCCCTTTTGAACCATTTTGAATTGTTGCAAGAACACCTGCAGCAGATCCCCATACGGTTAAGTCAGCGGCTTTACCACCCATACCATCACCAGCGATACCATGGCATGGTGCACACTGAACAAGGAAGATTCCCTCACCCATCTCTTGAAGTGTCTGATCATCCGCATCTGCCCATTTGCTTTCAAACATCGCTGTATGTGCAGCGACCTCTTCATTATACTCACCAATTTGAGAATAGGCATCAACAGGATACCCCATTGTCCAATACCAAAGTCCCCAAATCATTGTGCCAAGGAATGTGTATGCCCATCCTGATGGCAACTCATTTTTATACTCACCGATCCCATCCCAGTTCTCATCTGCAAGCTCACCGGTTGACTTATCGGTTTTCATCTGCTTGATATATTTACCAGCAACGAACACCGTTAAGAAGAATATGATAACCGCTGCGAGCAGGGCGAGCTGGTTAATATTATCTTGAAAGATATTACTGTTCATGACTGCTCCTTGTTTTCTTTCGTCTCGTCAGTTCCCTTATCGTTCGGTTCAACTGGCGTGGCATCGATTTCATCATCCAACGCCAATTTACCGTACTTCTCATAATTCCGTGTACCCTTCTTTTCTGCACGGTAGAGATGCAGGATATAGGCATACAGTACGACAACCAAAAAGAGGGTGAAGAAAAAGTATCCATACGCCTGCAACTCTCGAATATTTTCCATGCTAATCCTTAACGGAGGCTATTTAGATAGGCAATCAATGCAACAATTTCAGGAATTTCACCACGTTCAACAGCCTCTTTAACATCCTTGTTTTTCATATCGGCTGCAATCTTCTTCGCATCTTCAAGTGCCTGTTTTTTCGCCTCTTCCCAGCTTCCAAGTTTGGTAAAGCCTGGCTGATCGTACGGAACATTAAAGACTTTTTTAACAGTCAAAGCTTCAGCATAAGCAGTCTCAAGATCGGCATTTTGTGTAAACATATGTTTATAAGCTGGCATAATTGATCCAGGTACAACAGATGTTGGTTCCCACATATGGTTCTCATGCCAATCGGTTGTACGATACTCACCAACACGGTGCAAATCTGGTCCTGTTCGCTTCGATCCCCAAAGGAACGGACGGTCATACGCATACTCTCCACTCAAACTATATGGACCATAGCGGTCAGTCTCTGACTTAAATGGTCGGATGAGCTGTGAATGGCATGCATTACAGCTATCTTTAATATAGACATGACGTCCAGCAAGCTGGAGCAGCGTATATGGCTGCGTTCCTGCTACTGGTCGAGAGGCTTGTGCAAAATCGGGTACAATCTCAATTAGTCCGGCAAATGCGATAACAAGAAAGACACCCACTGAAAAGAAAAATGGTCGTTGTTCTAGCCAATGAAACATTCCAGACCCCCTTATGCGCCCATTGGTGATGCAAATGCTGGCTCTTTTTCGAGCACTTTGTCACTTTGCATTGTTTTATAGAAGTTGTATGCCCACATGAAGAGACCAGTGACATACAACAATCCACCAATCGCACGAATTGTATAGTACGGATGCAGAACCGTTACAGTATCGATGAATGAGTAAGCGAGGTTACCATACTGGTCAACTGCACGCCACATCATACCTTGTGTAATACCTGCAATCCACATGCTTGAGAAGTAGAGAACAATACCAGTTGTCTGCAACCAGAACTGCATCTCCATCAACTTACGGCTATAGATTTCACGTTTAAAGTAGCGTGGTGCCATATGAAGAATTGCGGCAATAACCATAAATCCAACCCAACCGAGTGTACCATCATGGACGTGTCCTGGAATCCAGTCAGTGAAGTGTGCCAATGCGTTAACCGATTTAATCGCCTGAATTGGACCTTCAAGTGTTGAGAGCATATAGAATGTTGATGCAAGAACCATAAACTTAATGAGTGGAGACTCTTTAAGCTGATTCCATTCACCCTTCATTGTCAAGAGCATGTTAATTGCTGAACCCCATGAAGGAAGGATAAGAATAACAGAGAAGACAGACCCCATAGTCTGCATCCAATCAGGTACAGTTGAGTAGATCAAGTGGTGTCCACCAGCCCAAAGATAGACAAACATCAAACCCCAGAAAGAGAGAAGAGAGAGTTTATAAGAGAAGACTGGCTGACCTGACTCTTTTGGAAGATAGTAGTAGATCATTGCAACAATTGGAACTGTAAAGACAAATGCAACCGCATTGTGTCCATACCACCACTGAACCAATGCATCGTTCGTTCCTGAATACATCGAAACAGAATGGTACCATTTACCCATACCTGTTACAAAGTAGGTTGGAACTTCCATATTGTTAAAGAGATAGAGCATTGCAACACCAAGGAAGAATGCAATAAAGTACCACATAGAGATGTAGAGTGTCTTTTCACGGCGCATACCGATCATACCAAACATTGCCATACCAAAAAGTACCCATACAACAACAGTCAGAACATCGAGTGGCCACTCCATCTCAGCATACTCTTTAGAGGTTGTAATCCCCATTAACTCTGTTGTCACCATCAATGCTGCAAGAAGCAGATAGAGCCAAAAATGGGCTTTTGCCAACCCATGCACAAAACTATTCTCTTTCAGAGAAACTTTCAATGTTCGTTGTGCAATATAGTACATTGCCGCCCAAATTCCACTCAATGTAAAACCAAATGCTACAACATTGGTATGAATTGGTCGAAGACGGCTAAATGTTCCATACTGTCCAAACCATTCATTCATGCCTGGGAATGCCAATTCAAAGGCAATATATGTACCAATCGACATACCGACAATACCAAAAATGATTGCAAGGTACGCAAACCATTTGGATACGGTATAGTCGTATTCCAACCCTGCATTTTGCATGCAAACCTCCTTAATTTAATGATCTTGATACCAATCAAGAGAATATTACAAGAATATTACAGTGACATCATAGTGACATTTTTATGAAGGTAGGCTTAAAAACTGTTAACAATAAATTAACTTTTTTTCTAAGAAAAATTTTATATTAAGAGCACCAGATCGAGCATCTGGTACTCTCTGTTCTTTTAGAAGTGGTATGTAAGATGACAGTAGTAGTAGCGTCCTGGTTCATTTAGTAACATAGGTAGATCATTGCTACCTGTCACAAGTGTCATATCGGCATATGTATTGGTGACAGCATAGGTACGTCCAAAAAGATTATCGATACCAACAGTTGCTTCAAAGCTTTTTGTTATATTTTTCTTAACTTTTAGATCAAAAACCGTGTATCCTGAAAGCTCCTGCTCATTATTATCAGCATCATAATCTTTCCATCCGCTTGCAGCAGTCATACTTAATTTTATCATTAATGTATCACTATAATCATAGGTAAGTGCCATATTCCCTTTTAAAGGTGGAATATTTGGCATATCGGTATCTGTTTGACCTATCAGAGGATGATCTTTCTTACCACGCATATAGAGTGCACCAAAATCGATAGAGAGGTTATCTGTTACTAAGTAGGTTCCATCCAGCGTCATACCATAGAGCTTGGCATCGACATTTTCATACTTATTCTCGACTTGACTACTATTAAAAGCGATGAAATTTTTTAAACGACTATAGAAGAGTTTCCCTTTGACAAACATACGTGTCAACTCTTTTTCAACACCCATATCTGCTTCATAATTTGTTGTCTGTTCGAGTGTTGGAGTTCCGATATAGATCCCTGTCTTATCTTGAAAATACAACTCTTTTCCATCGGGAACTCTTGTCGATTTTCCAACGCCTGCAAAGAGTTTTGTCGTCTCATTTAGATGATAGCTACCAAAGAGAAATCCACTGAAAGCGTTATACTCTTTTGCTTGGATAGTAGGGTCAGCATTACTGACTGATGTATCATCATATCGTAAACCTACCTGCATCTCTACACGCCCAAAAGATCTATCATACTCAGTAAAGAGAGCACGATTTTTTGTTTCAGCATAGTTGATACTCAATATACCTGTCGAATACTCTCCATGCCACTTTCGCTTGCTTGCATCAACACCATAAAAGAGAGTTCCATCTGCCCAGTCGATACTATTTTTAACTTTTCCACCATAGATACGAGAGTCCATTACATTTTCCATCACCATATTCATCATCTCTGCTGAGAGACGATAGTAGGTTCCCATAGGGTGATAGACCCATGCATTGTAAAATTCAAAATCCAACTCTTTTGAATATTTTCCTAAATTATAAATAATATATTTTGTATTAAAAATATCGGAATTATCCTTAAGCGCATCCATGGGAGAGTTGGGATAGAGAATATCTTCACTTCGGTTCACTGTATAACTGATTCGAAACTCTTGATTATCAGCCACATTGGCATAAAGTTTCATAAGTGCTGTCTTTTTGGTATAGGCATCCATATCATGATAGTCTGGTGCATATTTTCTTCCAAGCTGGTCAGGATGTGTTGCCACATAAGCATCCACTTGTTCAGCCAATGTACGACCATCTCCATCTCGATATTGACCACTACTCTCTCTAGAAGCCCCAATAAAAAGTCTTATAGAATCATTCCCTCCACTTGCTTCGACACCGATTTTCCGATAACCCCAACTTCCGATATTAAGATTTGCCTCACCCTGAAATGTCTGACTGGGTGCACGTGTCTCAATCTCGACAAGACCACTCAACGTACCGAAGTTTTCGACATCATACGGTCCCTCTTTAACAATAATAGTTTCTATATTACTTGCAAGCACATGGGATATAGGGGGGTCCATTCGGTTGGGACATCCTCCATAAATTTTTCCCCCATCAATCAAAACATTAATATTATCTTTACGCATCCCTCGCAAAATAATATCATTGGCAATACCACTACGTCGAATTAACTGAATACTTGGATCAATTTTATAGAGAGCCTCTGCTATATCAGCCGATCGCACCTCTTCACCAGCAACATCTTTAACAACTGAAGTGGTGATTGTTTCTTCAACTGTTACAGCATCCAGTCTAATATCTTCAGCATACAATAAAGAAGCAGTCATTGATGAGAGCAGGAGAAACGATTGTGCAGTTTTCATTGGGAATTTCCTTCTACAAGATTGTGAAAGATGCCACCTCAGTAAGGAGTAGGAGCTTGAAGTGGCCTTAGAAGGAAATTATAAAATAGTGATGTTAAGTTGGTGTTAATTTATCAAACGCGGATTGAGAGGTTATCCGCGTTTAATCATCTCCAAAAACTGAGTAAAGACATAACGGCTTTCATGTGGTCCCGGTGAAGCCTCAGGGTGGTGTTGTACCGACATAATTGGACTCTCTTTATAGCGAACCCCTTCAATCGTTCCATCAAAGAGGTTGGTATGGGTCACTTCGGCAATTTCAGTAATGGCATCAGGTACATTGTAGTTATGGTTTTGTGCTGTAATCTCCACAGTACCTGTCACAACATTTTTCACAGGATGGTTACCACCATGGTGACCAAATTTGAGTTTATAGGTTTCATAGCCATGAGCAATAGAGAGAAGCTGGTGCCCCAAACAGATACCAAACATCGGTACTTTTGCTTCGATCAACTTTTTAATCTTCTCTTGCTCCTCTTTGAGAATCAATGGATCTCCAGGACCATTGGAGAGGAAAACACCATCAATTTCACCCGCTTGGTAACGCTGAATCAGCTCATCAACATCAACAGTATTGGGTACAACTTCAACCTGCATACCTGCCTGTGTCAACTCATTTAGAATATTGCGTTTGACTCCAAAATCGAGTGCAACAATCTTTGCCTGTGGCTCTGGTACATCATTGTAGCAATATTTGGTTGCATCATAATGACCCGTTGTATGAAGGTAAGCCTCTTTTGTGCTCACCATTTCGATATAGTTCACTTCACTAATATGTGGTGCTTCGGCAAGCATTTTAGCCAGTGTCTCTTTGTCACTTACCTCTGTGGAAGCGATCATCATCATCGCTCCCTCTTCACGCACCATCTTGGTCAAAAAGCGCGTATCAATATCACAGATTCCAAGCACACCAAACCGTTTGAGAAGCTCATGAAGAGGCTCTTCACTACGAAAATTTGATGGCATATCCTGATATTGACGAACAATAATTCCCTTACACCATGCCCCTTTTGACTCCATATCATCGGCATTACAGCCAACATTCCCAATCTCAGGCATGGTAAATGTTACAAACTGACCAGCATAACTTGGATCGGTTACAATCTCTTGATACCCTGTCATCGAGGTATTAAAGACGATTTCGCCAACCTGTGTTCCGTCAGCACCAAAGCTCTTGGCTTCTAAATAGGTTCCATTTTCAAGATAGATATAGATTGGTTGCATTACATCATCCCCCGCTTGCGAAGCTCCTCTTCATAGAGGCGTTCAAAAATTAGATCATACTCATCTGTTCCTGGAATCAGTTTACGCTTATAGTGCGACATCTTCTCCAGTACAATATCCTCAATCTCTTCAAACGACTTCATATAGTCTTCAATCGCTTTAAAAATAATCCCACGAACCTGATTCTCACTCACTGTATAATCGATCAGATCCTCTTCCCAAAGTTCATCTAAAATCTGATGTGAAAGGTTGCTATAGCGCTCTTCAACATTGAGAATGACACCATACTCTGGTGCGAGCCGTTTTTTAATCATCCAAAAAAGTTGACGCACATCGGCACGCATAAATTCGATCTCATCCTCTTTCTCTTCAAGGAGCTCATTGACACGCTCTTCAAGTGCTCGCTCCTTCTTCACATCCTTTTCGATCACCTCTTTGGCTTTTGCAATCACCGGTTCAAGACCTTGTGTGATCTCTATAAAAGCTGCGTTCGCCAGATCGATTCCGATTTTATTGGCCATATAGGGTGCATGGGCTGAACTCAACTTCATAACGCGCCTTTATGTTGTCCACTTTTTTAAGCGAACATAATTTTTTGAAAGTTTATCGAAAGTTTGGTAAGAGAGGAGTTAAAAGCAGAGAACTAAAGAGCAAAAGGATAAGAGGGTTATCCAGTTAACTCTTTAGAGACTCTTTTTCTCTTGCTTAAGATCTTTTGCCTGATGCGAATCTTTTTGTAAAAGTGTTGTAATTTCTGAAGCTTTTTGTGGTGCCATTTTTGCAAGAATTCTACCAACAGATCGAGGTTTTAAGAGGATCAAAATATCTGCTGCATCTTGGGGATCCATCTGCTCTAATACTTGTGCGGCTGCAGAAGGTTGCATCTTTGAGTAGGATTTTGCAACTTTATCGATTTTGGCCTCTTGAATCGCCTTTAAAAGCTTCTCATTCTCTGCAATCAATGCCTCAATACGCTGACGCTCCTCATCAAGTTGGCGACGTGTTGTATTGAGTTCACGCTCTTGTGTAAGCAGTCGCTCCTCTTTACGCTTCAGCATTAATTCAGAGGCCTCTTTGAGGGCTTCATAAGCTTGACGGGCTTCATCAATTGCTTCAAGCTTCAGAGTAAGCTCCTCTTTGCGCTCTTCAAAAACTTTATTACACTCCAAAAGTTGAGAGGTCTCTGCAAAGAGTATCACAGGCACCAGCATTAGCATGAATCTTTTCACATCGGCTCCTTCTTTTCTCCATTTCGATCACGCCAAAAACGCTGTGACGCAATCTCATCAAGCAATCCCTGTTCAGCCCGTTTTCGCTTCATAATCACGCGTTGGATCACCTGCGACTCAATACTTTTGGCCTGTTCATATGCAACATGCGCCTCTTTAAGTGAAGTCTCTAAAGCATATTTATGCTGCTTTGTCACCTCAATCTGTTGCTGAAGCATCTCAAGTGCAGATTGAATGGCACGTTTTTGATTCAGAATTGCTCCAAGTGCTCTGCCCATACCAGAGGCGGGAATCGTCATCGCCCGCTCATCGGCACGTAACGCTTCTTTTTGCGCAAGAAGCGACTGAAGTTTCCCATTCACAACCGCCAACTCCTGCTCCACACGCTCAAACTGCTGTTTGCGGAGTTTTGTCAGTGCGCGGTAGTTCTTGGGCACCTCTTGAAACCTCTATCGTACGATCGTATCATCACGGTCAGGGCTTGTCGAGATAATTCCTACCTTCACGCCACTAACCCGCTCAATCGTTTCGATATAGGCTTTAGCTGAATCGGGGAGTTTGTCATACTCATTAATCCCTTCAACCTTATCCCATCCTGGGAATGTTTCATAAATCGGTTTAACACGTTCAAGATCATACGGTACATAGTCGATCACTTCACCCTCAAACTCATACCCCGTACAGATCTTAATCTCTTCAAAACCATCAAGTACGTCAAGTTTCATCAATGCAATCTGATCACATCCATTGAGGGCACAGGCATAGCGAATCGCCACAGCATCAAACCAGCCACAACGTCGTGGACGACCCGTTGTTGTTCCAAACTCATGCCCCTGCTGTCGCAAACGCTCACCCTCTTCTCCAAACTCTTCACTTGGGAATGGACCATTTCCAACACGTGTACAGTAGGCTTTGGCAATACCCGTTACTTTACCAATCTGCTTTGGAGAGAGTCCCATACCCGTACATGCACCACCTGCAACAGTATTAGAACTTGTCACATACGGATAGGTACCATGGTCAATATCAAGCATTGTTCCTTGAGCCCCTTCAAGAAGTACCTTTTTACCCTCTTGAAGATCTCTTTGAATCATCTGTGTGGTATCGGTGATATAAGGCAAAAGAGCATCACGGTAGCGTTTGAGGTCATCTTTTAGCGTCGCCTCATCAGGTATCTCAACCCCCATTGCATCAAGAAGTGGACGATTCTGCTTCAAATAGTCCACAACTTTCTCAAAGAGTGTATCAATCTCTTTCAACTCTCCCACACGATGACCTGAACGTGAAATCTTATCGGCATAGGCTGGTCCAATACCACGCCCTGTGGTTCCAATCGCCTTATCCCCACGCATACGCTCTTTTGCTTGGTCAATCAGCTGATGATAAGGAAGAATCAGATGGGCTTTGTCACTCAACCAGAGTCGCCCTTCAAGATTCGAAAATTGTGCCATCTCTTTCATAAGATTATTTGGACAGACAACCACACCATTACCGATAATATTCACAGCATCAGGATTAAGAATTCCAGATGGAATGAGATGTAGCGCATACTTTGTTCCATTAGTTACAATCGTATGACCTGCATTGTGACCACCTGCAAAACGTGCCACCACCTCATAACTCTGCGCCATCATATCGACGATTTTACCTTTACCTTCATCACCCCACTGAAGCCCTACTATCAAATCTGCCTGGTTCATCTACCATTTCCTTTGATCCGCTCCTCGATTAGCGCATCGGTATAGAGCGCAAATCCAGCTGCGGAGATATCATCATTATTAAAGTGTCCACCACTTGCAAGCGGTGTATTATTTTTAAAGCATTGAAAAAAGAGACCATCGTAGTAACGCATCTTTGCATAGTAAAGTGGTGCTAAAACGCACTGCTCACCACAATGACACGCATCCATCAGCTCTTTCATCTTTTCAAGTTCCACACGAAGCACTTCTGGTACCTTTTTCATAACCGCATCGAGTTGTTCACGATGCTGTACTCGTGCCAACTCTCCAAGCCATGGATATTGGGTACCTAAAAGCTTCTCCATCTGCGTTGATGCGAACCACTCAAGTGGAATACCAAACTCAAATGCAATTAGAACAGGAATTTGAATATTGGAGATTTGAAGCACTGGGTGGACATCAAGTGCTTTAAAAAGAGACATCGTTACATCAAGAACATCAGCCAACTTACCATCTAACCACTCAGCACCAATTTGATTCATCTCTTGGGTTGGGTAGCGATAGACAGGTTGAATATAGAACCACTTCTTCTGCTGTGTCGAGCGTCCGAGCCGTTTGGTCACCAAGCGTACCACATCAATCGTACTATCGGCTCTGAGTGTCACTTCACGATTGTGTGGATCGCTAAGGCGAATCAGCTCTTTATTATCACGGATACTCTGATGTTGATGGTAGGAGAAGAGAGGGGTTGCAATCTCTTCAAACCCCTCTTTCTCAAGAAGTTCACTCCCTATACGCTCAATCTCTCTTTTGGCTTTGGCACTCTCACCAAAGTAGAGACGGCTACCCGCCGGAATCTCATGTTCAAAAATCATTGTTGCTCGTTTGCGTAATAGACTTCATTAAAGACTTTGGATGCCGTACCATCGTAAGGGCGTCGTCCAAGTTTGTCATACGCCCACTCAATCGCATTCACAACCCAAGCACTTTCATACACAGGAATCAAGCCCATCTGATTGATACGGAAGAGTTTTCCTTTCAGATGATCCTGTCCACCTGCGATATTGACACCAAACTCAGTTTTGAGAATCGATCGGAGAGCATTGGCCTCTTCATCATACACTGCACTCATTGAGAGTGCTGGTGTTTTAGGATAGAGCTGACAGCCAATCGCTTCAAGTGCCGCACGTGTTGCCAAAGCACGCGCTTTTGTATCACTATAGAACTTATCATACCCTTCTGCTTCAATCAGCTCAAGCATCTTATTCAAGCCGATAATCAGCGTTGTTGGTGCAGTGTAGGCAGTTGTATTTTGACGCTGTTTTTTAATCTCACTTGTAAGGTTGAAGTAGTAACCGCGTCCATCACCAATCTTTTCGACCGCTCGGTTACTTAGACCAATCATTGCCATACCTGGTGGCAACATCAACGCCTTTTGACTCCCTGCAATCAAGGCATCAATATGGGTTGTATCAATCGGTTCGACACCAACAGCCGTAATTCCGTCAGCAATCACCATAATATCTGGGTTTATTGCTTTAATGGCTGCAGCAATCTCTTCTACAGGGTGGCGCAAACCACCTGCACTCTCGCTCACTTGAATACAGAAGGCATCGATATCGGGATGCTCTGCCAATGCTGCTTTGACATCCTCAACACTTGCTGGAGTATCCCATGCATATTTAAGTTCAACATGCTCCAAACCAAAAGCTTGAACAATCTTACCAAAGCGTTCACCAAACTTTCCAGCATTGATGGTGAGTGCCTTTTTCACACACAGGTTGGTGACACATGCCTCCATTGCACCTGTACCGCTAGAGGCTAACATAACACACTCATCCATACCAAAGAGTCGCATCAACCGCTCACGTGCCTCTTTGAAGATCGCTTCAAACTCTGGTGTTCTGTGGTGAATTGTGGGGCCTGCCATTGCCATACGGACAGCTTCGGGAACTGGCGTAGGACCAGGAGTAAAAAGTAGCATTCGCCTACCTTTAAAACAGAAATTTTGACTGATTATAGCAAATATCTACTGAAAAATATGTGACAATCTATAAGCAGTTGAGAGATTGGAGGCTGATTATAGCCTCCATAAAGTTATTGACAACGCTTTTTTGTCTCTATCTCAAAGGTGATCTTGATATCTTGCCATGTCTTCCCTTTATGCAGGTCATAACAGGCTTTATTAATACTCTGCAAAGCAGGAAGCATCTCAAAATCACCAAGATCCAGATACCCCTCTGCTTCAATACGATTCTCTTCACGTACGAGTTTCATCGGAATAGTCTTAGAGATACCATTCATCTCAATTTCTACATCAGCAATATCTTTGTGAAGACTCTTAATTTCAGCAGAGATTGTTTTTACCCCTTGAACATCGAAGAAAAACTTGACAAGTTTTGCATCACGTGCACGATTTTTAGAGTAGATCGTTGCCGTATCAATCGTAACATGTGCTCCTTCTAAGAGTGCATCAACTGTTTGATCGGGGCGTGCTTGCAGTTTAATCCCATGAAAGGTTCCACCAACAGCCACTCTTAAAGGTGTCTTATAAGCACTCCACGCTACTCCAATATCTTTAACACTGTATCGACACTCTCCTGCAAACAGGGCAGTTGCAACCATCACCCCCATCACCATCGCTCTCATACACTTCTCCTACCGTTTAATATTGCGCTATCATATCAAAATCTGTCACAATAAAGCCATTAATTAGAAAAATTAATCAAATGGCATCGTCTCCTGTCCAATCTCAAGGTAACGTGACCAGTAGTGATCCACAAAAGCACGCACCGTATCGTTTTTAGGTAGCCAAACCCCATCAACCTTCTCAACATAACTGGCTAAAAATTCACTGGCATCCCGTTTAGGAAGATAGAACTCATGCGCCAATCGAATATAGCGTGCTTGATAGAGTGCTTTCTGTTTTCGGTAGGCCTCTTCACTCAAATCGATCGAAAGTTTTCCCGCTTCAAAGCGCAATACACCCGCTTCAAAGAGAATATCAAGGTGTAAAAGCCCCTCAACATAGTAAGGCTCCACCTCACCTGTCTTACGCCAACTCATCAGACTTACAGCACGTGCCACGGTATCGCGTAGCACCTCCTCTTTGAGTGCCCCATCTTCATGCATAAAGAAAGCCATGAGTCCGCCAACTGTCGCCTTAAACTCTTCGACATTCTTGTAGTTGCCACTCCCATTCATTTGGGTCTCAGTATCATCATCGACCCAAAGGATATGCCCATACTCATGACCAATGGTCGTAATTTCATACACTTTATGCCACAACTCAGATTGCTCAAACATGATGTTACGCTGATGAAGAACAAAGTCGTCACCAAAGGTTTCACGGGCAATACGCATCACAGGTCGTGCCTTCTTACTCTCAAGGACATTATCAGCAAAGGCAAAAATCTTTTTACCAAGCTCTCGACTCACCTCGGTATCGTTCGGAACAACCTGTGCGGAAAAGAGTCCTTGAAACTCTGCCCCATAAAAGAGGGCTGGTACACCAATATAGAGTTGGGTTCGCTCCACCTGTTTGGCACAGTTTTCATGGACGCGTTGTGCCTCTTCACCAAACTCTTGTGCCAAAGCTTCCGACATCGCACGGATCTGTTCTGGGATCTTCGTCTCTTGCATCAATTTTGGCGAAGCAAGCCGTACATCCCACTCCAAAGCGACAGCTTTGCGGTAGTGATCTTCATAATATTCGAGTGGATGACCAATCTGAATCGGTGATGTAATCGCCATCCATTTGCGATCAACCTCCGCCCACTTCTTAATCAACCCCTCAATCTCTGTATGTGAAAAGGCATCAATCAGTGCATCGATATAGGCAAGCCACGCACTCTGCTGTCCAAAAACCTCATCCTCCATCTGTGCCAAAACACCACGCATATTCTCCAGTCTGTTGACCACATCCTGAACTTCCATACGGAAGGCTTTGGCATATGGAACACTCTTATACCCTTTGCGTGTCTTTTTAAGTACCGAATAGCAACGGTCACCCACACACCCCTCTTCACGCAAGTCAAGGAGGTTTTCACTCTCCAACATCTCATAAATCTTCTCTTCATCCCCATTGAAGAGTTCAAAGAGTTCACGATTCACCCCATGGATAATATGGGCTGTCCAAGCACTCTGCCAATTGCTCATCGCTTCACCCACACGATGCGCCTCTTTGAGCACCTCACGATAAAAGGGTGTTAAGAGTGCCTCCTCTTCAATCCAATCGAGCAGTTCGAGATGTCGTTTGAGATAGAAGTCGGCAACCATCTTATAGGCTGTCTCTTTCGCTTCAATAATCGCCTCTTCATCACGCCCCTCTTTTTCAAGCACCTGTGTCAAAGCATCATCACGCAATCCAATCAGCCGTGTCAGTGCCGCCATCCGTGTTTCAGGTGTTTCAGGAAGCTCAAGACGTCGCAAAAAATCACCCACCCACGCTTCTGCTTCGGCATGACCACTATCGAGCAGATTGTAGTAACTGCCCAACTGCTTCTCTCTTCGCAGGATCTCATCATAGACCCGTTGAAGATCCTCCATAAAGATCTCTTGATATAGACTATTTTGCATCTGCTATTCCTCTCCCCTTTATATCTTCATAAACTATCTTTTTAGACTTCTTAGCATCTCAATAATTGGTTTGGCCAATGCCAATGCTTTGCTTCGATGTGAAAGCTCTCTTTTGATGGCTGGGTCAAGCTCACCAAGTGTCTGATCAAACCCTTCAGGAATAAACATGGGATCGTAACCAAAACCACCATCCCCTCTTGGTTCATCAATCACTTTACCAAACATCCACCCATGCATCACATACTCTGCTCCAGGTGCAAAGATAGCAATCGCTGCTGTATAGTATGCTGGGCTCTCTTTGAGTCCTTTCTCCTTTAACCGCTGTAACAGTTTATTCAAATTCTGCTTATCGGTTGCCCCTTCACCTGCATAGCGTGCACTATAGATGCCTGGTTCATTGTTAAGTGCCGGTACTGTAATACCACTATCATCACTAATCACAATCACATCGTCACGACCAAGTTTCTTAAAGATTGTCTCCGCTTTAATCCGCGCATTTTCAGCAAATGTGGTACCATTCTCTTCAATCTCAAGGGGTCCTAAAATATCACTAAAAGGGATCACATGATCCTCTTCAAAAAGTGCTTGAATCTCTTTAACTTTTCCCTTATTTGAGGTAGCAAGTACTATTTCCATCTCTTTACGACCTTTTTATATAGTTATGAAAAATTACAAAATAAATTTTACACATTAGACATGCTAATTGATGTATAATTTTGTCGAAATTTTACCATAAGGATCTATCGTGAAGGAGATTTTCAAAAAGGTACTCCCTTTAAGTCTCATCGTTGCTTTGAGATTTTTTGGTCTCTTCATTGTACTCTCAGTACTTTCACAGTATGCGATTGAGCTACCAGGTGGTACAGCACTGCTTGCTGGTGTGGCAGTCGGTGGTTATGCTCTCACACAAGCGGTTTTACAAGTACCGTTTGGTGTCATGAGCGATAAGATCGGTCGTAAGAAGACGCTACTAATTGGTCTGCTCATCTTTGCTGCAGGCTCTGTAATCAGTGCCATTGCAGACAATATCTATATCCTTCTACTTGGCCGATTCTTACAGGGTGCAGGTGCAATCGGTTCGGTTGTGACTGCGATGATTTCCGACCATGTCCGTGAAGATCAGCGTGCACATGCGATGGCTGTTATGGGTATGACGATTGCGATGAGTTTTGCGGCTGCGATGATTATTGGACCAATTATCGGTGGTATCTACTCAGTTAGCCTACTCTTTTGGATGACTGCCATCTTAGCCCTTCTTGCCTTGGCAATCCTCTTTACTGCTGTACCAGAACCACCAAAAATTATCCATAGTTACTCTGAGGAGGAGGCAAAGATTAAACATGTCTTTAAAGATAAAGATTTAGTGCGCATGTATATCACCTTCCTCTTTCATAGCTCAACTATGGCCATCGCCTTTTTCCTCATTCCAGTTGTGATGAAACAGAAGTTTGGTATGGGTCCAGAGACCTACTGGAAAGTCTATCTACCTGCTGTCTTCTTCGGTATCATGGCAATGGGTCCAGCAGCGGTCTTTGGTGAAAAGTATGGCAAAGGGAAACAGGTCTTTTTGATCTCTATTGCATTTATTGCTGTGGCATTTATTTTGATGGGATGGAGCAACTCGATTCTTTGGTTTGGCGTGGGTGCCACCTTCTTCTTTATCGGCTTTAATATGTTCGAACCACTCTTGCAAAGCTTTGTCAGCAAATTTGCGAAAGTCCACCAAAAGGGTGCAGCACTCGGTGTAGCCAACACATTTGCCTATATCGGTATCTTTTTAGGTGGTGCGATCGGCGGTTGGCTCTATCAACACTTTGGCGCAAGTGGTATTGCAACCTTTGTGCTCATCGTTTCAATCTTCTGGGCAGCTTGGATCTATACAATGCGCAATCCTGGGGTACGTGATAACCTATTCTTGCCATTTAAAACATATGATAAGACAAAAGTTGATGGTCTTAAAATGGTCAATGGTGTCACCGACTTCTATCTCAATGAGACTGAAGAGATCATCGTGGTCAAATTTGACAAAGAGATTGTCA
The DNA here is from genome assembly GCA_003978765.1 of Hydrogenimonas sp. Lineage (GTDB taxonomy): Bacteria > Campylobacterota > Campylobacteria > Campylobacterales > Hydrogenimonadaceae > Hydrogenimonas. The sequence continues at coordinate 16,659 of QNYO01000007.1, forward strand.
CAGCCGACGTCATTAAAACCTTCCTTCAAAAGTAACACCACTCCATACCATCCCTCTCTGTACACTTTATGTGTCAGAGAGGGATCTTCACAATCCATCAATCTCTCTTTCAATCTACTAATAAAAGATTTATTTTTTGAAAGATATAATTAAAACATCTATTAAATAAAGGTATTAAAATGAATTTTAAAGTATTGCTGGCTCTGCTAACACTCCTTCAACTACACCTCTTTGCACTTGATGATATAAGTGCCATTCCTGAGTCTCAAAAAAAGGTTGTTGATAGCATTATTCTCAAATTAGACACACCCAATACCCAAAAAGTTCGTAAAATCATTCTTGAACAGCTTCAACCCTTTTTTGAAAAAGATTGGTCAGCCCATTGGGTCACCAACTATACAGCAGCCAATAGCAAAATCGAAAAGAGTGATACAAAATTTGTAGATGTCATGATCTACAACAATGAGAGAGTGACCAATATCAACTTTATCTTCTTTAAAAAAGAGAGACAACTTGTTATCCATATTAAACAGTATATTGAGGGTCAATCTGACAATATTCTAAAACTCTACAATAAGACCAAAAAGAATCCAGACTATGAGCGTGAAAATGAGACCGACCACTATGCCTACTTTACAAAAAAAGGGTATATGGATGTCAATGTCTATCATATCAAATCCCCTTGTGGCATGGTCATTTATGAATCCACAGAGTTTAAAGATATTGAATAAGGGATGGAGTGTATCGATCCTGCAAAAAGGTTATGAATTATCAATTGATTTTTTTCCTTAAATACCCTATAATCGTGCAAAAAAGTTAATTCCATGCAGGTGAAACAGTATAGTGTCAAAGTCTTTGAAGTTACCATTGAAAATGAGGAGGAGTTTTTAGCCTTTGCACGTAAAAATAGTCTCTTACTCAAACGCTATCTACTCCTTCTTAAAGGTGATGTCACACCAACCATTGAGGCTTTTTTAGAAGAGGAAGAGATCGCTTTTACACATAATCTCTCCCTCCAACCACCCAATGACAAACCCCAACACTTTACAAAGCAGAGTGGTTTAAGAATTATCGATCAACTGGTACGGAGTGGGCAAGAGATTATTGAAAAGCGTGACCTACTTGTTCTTAAGAGGGTCAATAGTGGTGCAACCGTCCATACAGATGGCAACTTTATTGCCCTCTCATCAATTGATGGCCATATTGAGTGTAATGGCGACTTTATGCTTTTGAAACCTTCATCCAAAGCATCCATTATCTTTAATGGAGTGGACATCTCTGAAGCGATGGATGAAGAGATCTTTTATAAAATACGTCTTGAAAATAATGAGATTCTCATATCAAAATATGCAAAGGATATTCAATGGGCATAGTATTTGCAGTGATTAGTGGTAAAGGGGGCGTTGGAAAGACGACCACCTCTGCCAACCTTGCCATCGGTACAGCTATCGAAGGTAAAAAGACCGTTGTCGTCGATTTTGATATTGGACAACGCAACCTTGACATGATTTTAGGTCTTGAGAATCGTGTTGTTTATGATATTACCAATGTAATGGATGGAGATGCCACCCTCTCACAAGCACTCATTAAAGATAAGCGTCAAGAGAACCTCTACTTTCTTGCAGCATCCCAAACCAAAGATAAGTCGGTTCTTGATCGCGAAAAGGTTAAAAAACTGATCGATCAACTCAAAGAGGAGTTTGACTACATCTTCCTCGACTCGCCTGCTGGTATTGAGGGTGGATTTGAACATACGATTCTCTATGCTGACAATGTGATTGTCGTTGTCAATCCAGAGGTCTCTTCGATTCGTGATGCCGACCGTGTCATTGGATTGGTCGATGCCAAGAGCCATAAAGCGAAAGAGGGAGAGAGGGTTGGCAAGTTTTTGGTTATTACCCGTATCGATCCTGATCTGATTGAAAAGGGAGAGATGATCTCAACCGAAGATATTCTTGATATTCTCTCTATCAATCTATTGGGAAAAGTGCCTGAGGATAAACGTGTCATCGATGCTTCAAACACTGGTAAACCTGTGATTTTGCATGAATCTTCACCAGCTGGTGAAGCCTACAGCCGTATTGCCAAACGTCTTTGTGGTATCGATGTCCCATTTGTCGATGTGGAATCACCTGAAGTACGAGGATTCCTTCAAAAAATAACAGGACTCTTCAAATGAGCTGGTTTGGAAATCTTTTTAAAAAAGAGACAACAAGTGCCCATATTGCAAAAGATCGGTTGATGATTGCGATTGCGACCGATCGCCAAAATAGTCTCATTCCCAATATGGATGAGATGCGTGCAGAGATTATTCGTGTCCTTGAAAAGTATATCTGTATCAATGATATTGAGATCAAAAAAGAGAATAAAGGTGAAGTTGATCTCCTAGAGATTGAAGTGATTATGAAAAAGTAGCAACGTGGTTCGCTCCGTTTAACGGAGCATCACCACACGCACCATCTCACCAGCCTCTTTATCACCCTCCTCTTCGGTTAACCACAAAAGTCCTGTATTGCCAAGTAGATTGGTTAAGATAGCACTACTTCCACTCTTTTTGCCCTCAAAGTCACAAAGATATTCACCCCCTTCAAGGCGTAGATTGCATGCTGTAAATTCAGCTTTATTTTTCGCCTTTTTCCGATAGCCTTCCAGCAATCTAGCATGCACAACAGGCAGTTGATACGTACGCCCTTGCAGACGATACAGAATCGGTAATACATAGAGGATAAAGGTGACCGTTGAGGAGTAAGCAAATCCTGGCAGTGCGACAATATATCGATTCTCTTTCTGTGCCACCATGATATGTTGCCCAGGCTTGATGCGTACCCCTTTAAAGATGACCTCGCACCCCAACTCATCACGAATCACATCTTTAACAAAGTCATAATCGCCAACACTCACACCACCCGTTGTGACAACAATATCCGCACTACGCAGTGCCTCTTTCATCGCAGAGGTGATGACCGAACGCTCATCGTGGACACTCCCCAACTGTATCGGTTCACCACCATGCTGTTTCACCAAAGCTTCAAGAGTATAGTTATTGGAACTTCGTATCTGTGCAGGGTTGTCACTGCATGCACCAAGCTCTAATACTTCACTTCCTGTGGCAAGAATCGCTACTTTTGGCTTTTGAACAACCAGTGGTGCAACCACATTGAGGCTTGCCATCACACCCACTTCAGCAAAACCGATCGTCTCTCCCTTTTTGACAAGCACGTCACCCTTTTTAAAATTCTCTCCAACAGGGCGTACCGCAAAACCTTCTGGAACAGGTTCATCAATCGTAATCCCACCATCTTTTACTGTCACATTTTCGATAGGGATCAGCGTATCGGCACCTTCTGGCATCAAGGCACCCGTAAAGGTTTTAATCGCTGTACCAGGGACAACACGCAACCCCTCTGTATCACTACCTGCTGGATTCTCTTCAATAATCTCCAAACGACCCTCTGCTTGATTTTTACCAATAATTGCATAGCCATCCATCGCCGATGTCGGATAATGCGGTGAATTCTCTTGTGCCACAATATCTTCAGCCAAAACACGACCAACAGCATCGGGTAGATAGACCTTTTCAACGCCTACAGGCTCAATCTGCAAACTATCCATCTTCTCCATCGATGCTTCAAATGAGATAAATGCCATCCTCACCCCTCTTTACTTAATAGTCCACTACCCGCCATTGGTGTTGAGCGTTCCGCCGCATAGATGCGCTCTCCATCGATCACATCATATTTCCAAATCGGGGCATTGGCTTTGAAATCCTCCACAAAAGCATCAAGCATCTCCAGTGCCACACGCCGTTTACGGCTAAAGATGGCACAGGCAAAAGAGGATTTATGCACAGGTACATCCCCTTCACTATGCGCCATTGCCAGCAAAGCCCCCTCTTTTGCCAGTTTTGTTTTCCATCCATCAAACCACTGTTCAAGCAGAGGACGGTAAATATCGAAACTCAGTGCTTCAATTCCCCCCTCTTCACGAACAGTTCCTACAAAGCTCACCATCGCCCCATAGTTTCTATTATGCTCTGCATTGTACCAACGGCTTAAAAGTTGATCGACATCAATTGGACCTTGATAAATGAGTACCATACCCTATCCACACCTTTCTTTAAAGAATCGAACCAGTATCTTACTTGTTCAGAAATTCATCAATTTTGCATAGTATCGTATTGAGTTTTTTTGACTTACAGGTTTGCAGACTATAAACTCGTAAATCTCTCTTGCAAATCATCTTACTTAGCCCTTCTGACTACCCGGACCTTGCGGCTGCAAGTTTGCAGACCGCAAGCTCGTAAATCGCTAAAAATGAGACGCAGGTCTCATTTTTTTAACGCGATTTACCCCCCACAAACGGGTGGAAGGAGGCTTATTTTATCACCATCTTTGAGCTCTACATCAAGGCGATTGACCATCGTATCATTCACAGCGACTGCACAATTCTCGAGCCACACCTTAATCTCAGGATCCTGCTTTAAAATCTCTGCAACATCGGCAAGTGTTTTGGCATCAATCTCAATCGGCTCTTTGCCAATCGGTCCCAAAAACTCCACTTTAACCATAAATTTTCCTCAATTTTTTAGATTGATTATATCATACAGGGTATAATGCCGGTATGATTTTTGGAAAAATAGAATATCTGAACCTTTTACCATTTCACATCTTTCTGAAACGCTATCTTCGCCATAGTAGTGAGAAGAAGGCGTGGCAATTGCGTGGCTCTGTTCCATCGCAAATTAACCGGGCATTTATCGCCAAACGGATCGATGCGGCTGTCATCTCTAGTATCAAAAGCCGTCGGTATCGCTGTAGCGATTTTGGCATTGTTGCCGATGGTGCAGTGCAGAGTGTCCTATTAATCCCTGGTAAGGCACAAACCGACAAAGAGTCAGATACCTCCAATCAACTTGCTAAAGTCTTAGGACTTCAAGGAAAGATTATTATTGGCGATAAAGCACTACGCTTTTGGCTCGAACATCCCGATAGTGCCATCGACTTAGCAACCGCTTGGAAAGCACAAGAGGGGCTCCCCTTTGTCTTTGCACGTCTATGTGCCCATCCACCCCACTGTCAACGCATTCAAAAGATGACCGAAGCCTTCTTTAAAGCACCTCCCAAGATCCCTTACCGTATCCTACGTGATGCCGCAGACAAACATGGTCTTACTCCCCGCCAACTCCAAAACTACCTTCAACATATTCACTATAAGCTTGGTTGGCGTGAAAAACGAGCACTTCACCGTTTCTTCGCACTCAGCCACACCTACCAACACCCTAAGAAGCGTTAACACACGCCATTGCACTCTTTTGAGTGCAACTATTCACTTTTACTCATTATCCAAAAAATAGAAATATATTGTTTTTTTAGATATATAATTATTTTGATATAGCCGTTATCTGTTTGATAAAGAAAAAGTTTATTTAACTTTGGATAAATATTGATTGCAATACAATAGGCAACATGAAACGAATCATTCTATTATCTATTTATTTAATAGTCAGTGTCTGGGCAAATGAGCCGATTCAACCCATTCCTCAACATATCGACTATGATGTATCCAAAGCAACTTTAGGAAAATATCTCTTTATCGATCCTAATCTATCCTCTGATGGAACGGTTGCATGTGTAAGTTGTCACAGTTTTGAGACAGGTGGTGCCGATCCACGTCCTGTATCGATTGGTGTCAAAGGGCGTAAAGGGAGTGTTAATGCTCCAACTGTTTACAATAGCTACTTTAACTTTCGTCAATTTTGGAATGGACGGGCAAAAGATCTTAAAGAGCAAGCCGAAGGACCACTCCACAACCCTGTTGAGATGGATATGAACCCAGAGGATGTAGAGGCCTATTTGCGTCAAAACAGTACCTACCGTACCCTCTTTAAAAAGGTCTATGGCACCGAACCAACCTATCAACAGACACTGGATGCCATTGCAGAGTTTGAAAAAGCACTCTATACACCCAATGCCAAATTTGATCGCTATCTACGCCATGAAGTTGAACTCTCTGAAGAAGAGAGTCAAGGGTACTACCTCTTTAAAACCCTTGGGTGTATTACCTGCCATAATGGTATCAATATTGGGGGCAACAGCTACCAAAAGTTTGGTCTTATTATCCCCTATACATGGGAAAACTGTTTTCCTGATCGCTTTGCCGTTACCCAAAATCCTCAAGATAAAAATGTCTATAAGGTTCCCACTCTACGAAATATCACACTCACAGCTCCCTATTTCCACAATGGCAGTGTGCTCACCCTCAAAGAGGCTCTACAAAAGATGGGTTATCACAACTTAGGATTTGACTTAAGCCCTGATGAGATCACAGCACTTATTGCTTTTATGAAAACACTCACAGGTGAGCAACCTAAAATCTTACAAGAGAGCGATACTACACCATGATGAGGGTAATTATTGACAATTGTTACAACAGTAAGACTCAAAGCTTTGGATCATCGAGAGGAGCATCACTAATATGAAACGACTCTATCTAAAACTTTTTGCTGCACTCATTGCTGCAGGATTGGGGCTTGCCCTACTACTCTATCAACAAAGCTTTCTTAAAAAGAGTTTTCAGACCGAAACAGCCATTAAGAGTTCCCTGCAATCGATTCAACACGATCTTCTACTTTTACAATATCTGACATTACAGACAAGCTATTTTCTCTATTTCAATAATGATAAAATCTTTACAAAAACCTATACTATTGAGAAAACATTACAACAACTCATTGATCACCCTCTCTTTCAAAAGGAGAACTTTCAGAGCAGTGCCCAACAGCTCCACACCTTTCAAAAAAAGTTTTTAACATTTAAAGATCTTATTACCCAGTTTCTTACCATCAATGCTGCTCTTAAAAATAGTACTGTCTATCTACCAACCCTCTCGCTCAAAGCCTTTGAGATCTTTGACAAAAGAGATCCTCAACACTATCAAATCATCCAGATGCTAACCAAAATCAATGCACGTATCTTTCTTACCAAAAGTGCCCTCGATAGTACATTTATGGATGAGCTCAAAAACTACCATAACAGTCTCTACCAAATCGAGACAACCTTGAAAAAACCTGCACACAAGCGGTTGCTTCAGACTGCTTTAAACCACTTAGAGATCTTTATCAACTATTTTCCTCTCTTTCAAAAAGATCTTCATACCATTTTAGATCGTTCAACCCTTGAAGCACTCCATCAAACAATGAAGATCTTTGATGATGAAGCGACACAAAACTATGAGACTCTCAATACCGTCTCTCAACTCTTCTTACTCCTCTATCTTCTGAGTATTTTGGTTGTTCTCTACTTTATCTTCCATTCAGAGAAGGAGAATATTAAACTTCGACGTACAAAAAATGCTCTCCATAAATCGCTTGTTGTCGATCCTCTTACACGGTTGGGCAATCGAAAAACCTACAAACGTGACTACCGAAATTTCAAACACCCAGCCATGGTTCTTTTCAATATTGATAAATTTAAACATATTAATGAGTTTTATGGAAGTGCTATTGGAGATGCGATCTTAAAACAGGTCGCACAACGGCTTCAAAGTGACTTTGCCAAAGATTTTCCTGAGGCACACTTCTATCGCTTAGGGGGAGATGACTTTGCCATTGTCTTTGAGTATCAAGGCGAACAACATCTGCATCAAGTGATTGAGAAGGTTTTGGAGCTTTTCAATAACCAAACCTTTAGTACCAATGGTGTTAGTGTCGATATTACCATCTCAATTGGTGCAAGCTATACCGATAAACTCTTTGAAACAGCCGATATGGCACTCAAATATGCCAAACAGTCACGACGCGAACGCTATGCAATCTACAACCCAACACTCGACACGTCAGATATCATTGCCAAAAATATTAAAGAGCTCAAACAGCTCAACCAAGCCATTAAAGTTGATGCCATTATCCCCTACTTCCAACCCATTTTTGACCTGCAAACCAACCAGATTGTCAAATATGAGTCTTTGGCACGACTACGTATTAGTGTAACCGAAGTCTTAACCCCATTCCACTTTCTCCATGCTGCCAAAGAGGCAAAACTTAGTAGTCTTATCACTTCTGTGATTTTGGAAAAGACCTTAGAGAAAGCACGGATCACCCAGCAAGCTTTCAGTGTCAATATCTCATCAGGAGATATCGATCATGCAGGGACCCAACAGATGATTATCCCTATGCTCTCACGCTTTCGTGATGTTGCCCATTTAATCACTTTTGAGATTTTAGAGAGTGAAGAGATTGAAGATTATGACCTGATGTTTCAATTTATCCAAGCAGTTAAAGAGTATGGATGCCAAATTGCAATCGACGATTTTGGTAGTGGATACTCAAATTTTGAAAAACTTCTAAAAATGGATATCGATTTATTGAAAATTGATGGTACACTGATTCGAGATATTGACCATGACCAACATGCTGAAATGGTTGTTACTACAATCTGCAATTTTGCCAAAAAAGCAGGGATCCGAACTGTTGCAGAGTATGTTCACTCTCAAGAAGTTTTAGAGAAGGTCAAAGCACTCGGTATCGAAATGGGTCAGGGCTTCTACCTTGGAAAACCTGAACCCGATATTATCACCCATAAGGAATAGCATGGAACTTGATCGAAAATATGCCGACACCTGTTTACAGATTCTTCGTAATGATGACTTGACACTGCCCGATACGATCGCCAAAACACTCCAAACAGAGGCTTTTGCCGCTGAATTTATCACCGATCAAGATGGTACCCCCTATCTTAAGATCTATAGCCACCAACACTTCATGCTATCACAAATCGTACCGATTCTAAAAAATATCGGTCTCATGATCCATAGCGAAATATCGTATGAGATCACTTTAGATCGTACCACTATCCATGTCAGTCGCTACAGAATTGTCCATGAACAGCTTGATGAACTCAAACGCACCCAAAACAATATTCTTCACCTGTTAGAGACGATGCTCTGTGATCCAACACTTCCTAATACATCACTGCTCCGTCTGACACTTCTTGAAAATATCTCCCCCAGAGAGCTTGAGCTTCTTACGGCACTCATTGAGTTTGAAAACCAACTTGTTCCCTCATTCAACGAAGTGACGATTACCAATATTTTGATTAAACACCATGCTATCACCAAGGCACTTCTCAACTACTTCTTTACCAAATTTAATCCAAATATGAAGTACCGCAAACGTGAGATGAGTCGCCATGAAGAGCAGATCAAAGAGATGCTCCATCCCATTACACACATTACTGAAGATCAAGTGATCCGAACACTCTTTGAAATTATTCAACAGATGGTTCGTACCAACTTCTTTTTAGACAAACCTGCCATCGCCTTTAAAGTCCATACGAACAAGATTGCAAGTAAGATGGTCGGTATTCAACCCCATATTGAAGCCTTTGTTCACCACTATCGTCTTAGTGGTGTCCATCTTCGCATGGGACCTGTCAGCCGAGGTGGTATTCGATGGAGTGACCGTTTTGAAGATTTCCGTGTTGAAGTACGCTCGTTAATGCTCACCCAAGAGGGGAAGAATGCAGTGATTATTCCAAGTGGTGCCAAAGGGGGCTTTATTATCCGTCTTCCTAAAGAGGAGATCACCCACGAAACCTTTGCCCACTTCTATGAACTCTACATCGATGCTCTGCTCGATCTTGTCGATAACCAAAAAGAGCATCGCACCATTGTTGATCCCCGTATCATCCGTTATGATGAGGATGATACCTACTTTGTCGTGGCTGCCGATAAGGGAACAGCCCATATGAGTGATACCGCCAATGCCATTGCACTTCGACGCGATTTCTGGCTTGGTGATGCCTTTGCAAGTGGTGGAAGTAATGGCTACAACCATAAAAAACTTGGTATTACCGCCAAAGGTTCTCTGCGATCGGTTGAACGCTTCTTTATTGAAGAGGGGATCAACTTCTATGAAACCCCTATTACTGTCATCGGTATCGGCTCTATGAATGGTGATGTCTTTGGAAATGGTATGCTTCAAAGTCGCTACTTCAAACTTTTAGCAGCCATTAGCCATAATGAGATCTTTATTGACCCCGATCCAAATCCAGAAATTGCCTATCAAGAGCGTAAACGCCTCTTTGAAGCGAGTCCCAAAGGGGGTTGGAGATATTATGATCCTAAAAAGATCAGCAAAGGTGGGGGTGTTTTCAACCGAAATGATAAAGAGATCCCGCTCTCAACGCAGATTCAAAAACTCTTCAAAACCACACGCCAAAGTATGAGTGGTGAAGAGATGGTTCAAGCCATTTTGCGTCTCAAAGTCGATATGCTTTTTAATGGTGGTGTCGGTACCTATGTGAAAGCAAGCTGGGAGAGTAATCTGGATGTCGGGGACAAAGCAAATGAGAATGTCCGTATTAATGCATCCGAGTTGAAAGCAAGAACAGTATGTGAGGGGGGAAATCTTGGCTTAACGCTTCCTGCACGTATCGAATATGCCAAACTGGGTGGATTTATCAACCTTGATGCGATCGACAACTCGGCAGGTGTGAACACAAGTGACTATGAAGTGAACCTCAAAATTGCCCTTGGAGATCTTCAGCAAAAAGGGTTAATCGATGAGAAGAGCCGTCTTGAAGCCCTCCAACACCATGCACAGATGGTGACTGAGAGTGTCTTATGGACCAACTATCACCAATCACTGGCTATCTCTCTCGATTACCGAAGAAGTCAAAAAGATCTGCTCCCCTTTTTAGAGACCATTGCACTCATTGAGCGTAAGCTCCCTATCTTTAACCGCCAGCGGTTCCATATCCCAAAAGATGAGAAGATTTCAGAAATTTTAGATGAGTCGGGTGGTATTGTACGTCCCGTCCTTGGAACCCTTCTCTCTTATGCCAAAATCTTTGTCAAACGCTATCTGCTTGCAAGCACCATTCTTGAAGAGCCATTTGCACAAGAGTATCTCTTTAAATATTTTCCAAAATCGTTTGCAACCATCTACGAAGAGGAGATTATGAACCATCCGCTGAAACGTGAAATTGCTGCCACTGTCATTGCCAACCGTGTCATCAATACAGCGGGAATTACCTTTATCAGTGACTTTGAAACCTTAGGAGAGGAGCGCTTCTTATCAAAGATCAAGAGTTACCTCATCTGCAATCAACTCTTTGACTGCAATACGATACGTTACGAAATCTTTCAACACGACTATAAAATTCCAGTGATACAACAGTATAGCCTTCTTTTTGATATTGAGACAACCCTTTCTTTTAGTGTTAACTGGATGATGCACCACCTTCAGCCCGATCAAATTCATGCCCCTACCCTTCTACGCTATAAGAGTGAACTCTCAACACTGATGGCATTAACACCTGATGATCAAATCACCCCAATTATTCCTAAAGCCCCTCATCTGAACCGATTCTTCTACCATCTTCCCTATATGAAATTTACGATTGCAGCCATTATTCTGCATGAAAAGAACCACCGCCGTTTCGATGAGACTGCCCGACTGATGCATACCATTATTCAAGAGCTCCATATTAATGATATTTTAGAGGCTCTTGAGAACTATCAGCCCAAAAAGGAAGAGGAACACACAATAAAAAAACAGCTCAAAGAGTTTGTTGAGTTTTCTGTCACATCATTGAGTGAGAAGGTGATCCGCTATCAACGCAAAGATGAGACCATTAAAGAGGCACTACAAAACTATCTTCAAGACTATAAAGAGCGCTACCAGATACTCCAGATGCGTTTCAAAAACTTTCTCGATCAAACAGAGATTCAAGAGTTGGAAGATGTCGCCATCTTGGTCAACTCTTTGATTCAACTAACCCTGGATAACCCTCTATAATGATAATGATGATGTAAGGAGTCGCCGTGAAAACAGTTCAAGAGATGAAAGAAGATATTACCCTCTATGACATCTGTACCAAAGATGTCATCTCAATTACACTTAATGCAACACTCCAAGATGCGATCACTTTGATGCATCAAAATGGATTAAGAGATGTCGTCGTCATTGATGAGACAACCAAAAAGTTTGGAATCTTAACCGTTGCAGATATTATCAAAGAGGAGGCTTCAACAACGCCCGATCTACCTTTACGGGAAATCAAACTCGAACCCTGTATTGTTGAGTCCAAAAACTGTTATGTCAAGCATGTGATCCAGAAACATGGTCTGGGATTCAACTATATCTGTCTGATTGAAGATGATCAACTCGTGGGAATTGTCTCAAAAAGTGATATTATCACCAACTATGATCCACAACTCCTTGCAAACTTTGAACGGCTCATCGATCTCATCAACTACCAAAAGATCAACTATGTTCCTCACGATATGGCCACCAAAGAGGCGATTATGCTCTTAGAAGAGGATATCGATGATGCCATTATTATTCAAAAAGAGGGAAAATCTGTCGGTATTGTCACGATACGTGATGTTCTAAAGATCTTTGCCAATAACCAGTCACTTGAAAAGCCGATCTCAACATATATGAGTACACCTCTTCAGACCCTTCCCAAAGAGGCAACAGTTCAAGATGCCCTTAAATTCTTAACCCAAAGACACTTTAAACGGGCCATTATTGCGGATGAATCAGGAAAGATTTTGGGCATCATTTCACAAACTGAGTTGACACGTCTGCTCTACAATAAGTGGCTGGAGTTGACACGTCAAAGCTTCGATTTGGCAAAAAAGGCGGTAGAGTTGGAGAAGATTGCCATGATCGACCCACTCACCCATGCCTATAACCGTGCCCAATTTGAGAAGACTATCGAAAAAGAGGAAGAACGTATCCGACGCTACAACACCTCCTTCTACTCACTCATTTTGATCGATATTGATAACTTTAAAAAGGTGAATGATACCTATGGCCATGATATTGGTGATAGTGTCTTAAAAGGGTTCGTCGCCAATATACAGTGCTATCTAAGAAAAAATGATATTCTCTTTCGCTGGGGTGGTGAAGAGTTTATTATCTTTTTACCCCAAACATCGTGTCAAAATGCCATTATTGTGGCAGAAAAAGTGCGCGCAATCATAGAAAAACAGCCCTTTAAAGGACCAGGACATGTGACATGCAGTTTTGGTGTTAGTGCCAAGCGTGCCATTGATGATGATGTCACATCCATCATTAAACGGGCAGATATTGCACTCTATCGTGCCAAACAGAATGGCAAAAATCGGGTCGAAGCCGATTGTGATACCCTCTTAACAGGGACGACTGATTACTAACCCTATCTCTTCAGCAAGCTTAGCACGATAACGACACATATCGAAATCCTCAATCTGGGCTACACCATCCTCAATAGCCGCCTGCGCAACAGCAGAGGCTTCCCAGAGTAGGACCCGTCTATCAAAGGGTTTGGGAATCAGATAGTTAGGACCAAAAACGATCTCTTCACCACCATAAGCATCTTTGACATATTGTGGCACTGGCACTTTAGCCAAATCGGCCAATGCCTTTGCTGCTGCCATCTTCATCCCTTCCGTAATCGCTGTTGCCCGTACATCAAGTGCCCCACGAAAAATGAATGGAAAGCCTAAAACATTATTGACCTGATTGGGATAATCACTTCGACCCGTTCCCATCATCACATCATCACGCACTTCAGCAACCGCTTCCGGTAAAATCTCTGGAGTCGGATTGGCCAATGCAAAGATAATAGGATGGGGTGCCATCGAAGCAACCATCGCTTGAGTGACAAGCCCTGCACGTGACAAACCAAGAAGCATATCGGCACCCTGCATCGCATCTTCAAGAGTACGTGCCTCGGTATCGATCGCAAACTCTGCTTTATAAGGGTTGAGATCATCACGCCCCGCATGAATCACTCCTTTGGAATCAAGCATCACAATCTGTTGTGCACCCATTAAGCGATACATCTTGGCACACGCAATACCGGCTGCACCAGCACCAATCACAACAATCTTCATCTTTGCAATATCTTTACCTGTCAACTGCAGTACATTGATCAAGCCTGCTGTTGTAATGATAGCGGTACCGTGCTGATCATCGTGCATCACAGGAATCTTCATACATTTTTGGAGCTGCTCTTCAATCTCAAAACATTCAGGGGCTTTAATATCTTCGAGGTTAATCGCACCAAAGGTGGGTTCAAGTGCTTTGCAGATGGTGATGAGTTTCTGTGGATCTTTTTCATCAATCTCAATATCGAAAGCATCGATATTGGCAAACTTTTTAAAAAGAACCGATTTTCCCTCCATCACAGGCTTACTTGCCAAAGCGCCAAGATCACCAAGCCCAAGAACAGCGGTACCATTGGTAATCACAGCAACAAGATTGGCTCGATTGGTGTAGGTATAGGAGAGGGATGGGTCTTTTTCAATCTCTAAACAGGGGTCAGCCACACCTGGAGTGTAGGCCATGGAAAGATCGCGTGCCGTGTCACACGGCTTAGTGACATGCACACCAATCTTTCCACCTTGATGGTAGGTTAAAATCGCCTCTTTGGTGATCTTACGAGGCACTTGTCATCTTCACATGCTCACACAGCTTCTGAATACGTGTGATCGTCTCCTCTTTACCAATAATACTCATCACATCACTCAAATCTGGACCTCCAAGACGCCCAATCAATGCAACACGAAGAGGCATCCCTATCTTTCCAAAACCGATCTCCTGCTCTTTGACAAAATCTTCCAAAAGTGTATGATAGTCGGTTGGAAGATGGAGTGTATCAGTCGTCTCTAACTTTTTCATAAAGGCTTCAAGAATCTCAACAGCATTCCCTTTCATCGCCTTCTTGATCGCCTTTTCATCATAACTTTTTGGTGTTTCCAACACCTCTTTAATCTGCTCTGCCATCTCTTTGATAGTCTTACAGCGCTCTTTGAAAATATCGAGAAGAATCTCGCGCTTATCATGGTTCAAAAGATAGAGACCAAAATCTTCAAGAAGTTTTGCTAACCGATCATTGGAGCTGTTTTTGATATAGTGGGCATTGAGCCAAAGGAGTTTGTCAGGATTGTACTGTGATGCTGATGCATTAATATCGCATGGATCAAAATATTCAAGCATCTCCTCCATACTGAAGATCTCTTGATCTCCATGACTCCAACCAAGACGCACCAAGAAATTCAGCAGTGCTTCAGGCAGATACCCCATACGCTTATAATCCATCACATCAGCCGCACCATCACGCTTAGAGAGCTTTTTACCCCCTTCACCCAAAATCATTGGAACATGGTAAAAGCGTGGCAATTTAAAACCAAGGGCTTCATAGACGATAATCTGCTTCGGTGTGTTGTAGAGGTGGTCATCGCCACGAATCACATCGGTCATTCCCATCAAAGCATCATCGATGGCGACAACAAAGTTGTAAGTCGGCGTTCCATCACTGCGTGCAATAATAAAGTCATCGACCTCATCCGCTTTAATCGTAATCGTCCCCTTAATTCCATCTTCAAAGACAATATCACCCTCTAATGGAGCTTTAATCCGTACAACAGGCTTGACACCAGCAGGCGGTGTTCCAGTAAAATCACGGTAGCGTCGATCGTAACGTGGTCGCTCTTTGCGTGCAAGTTGCTCTTCACGCAGAGCATCAAGCTCCTCTTTGGTCATATAGCAGTAGTAAGCTTTCCCTTCATCCAACAGCTGTGCAATATACTTTTTGTAAAGATCGAAACGATCCGATTGATAGACCGCTTCACCATCATAATCCATACCCACCCAATCAAAAGCCTCAAGAATCGCTTTGGTCGCTTCAGCTGAGTTACGACTCTGGTCGGTATCTTCGATACGCAGTTTAAACTGCCCACCATTTCTTCGTGCCCAAAGATAGTTAAAGAGTGCTGTTCTTAAACCACCAATATGCAAAAATCCCGTTGGGGATGGGGCAAAACGTGTTACTACCATAATTTTTCCACCTTCAAATAAAAATTGCTTTGACTAGAGCCTCTCACATTTGACTCTAGATTTTCACCCTTGTGTATGATTTTAGCTGAAAATCATGAATGTTTCATTATAGTTTCTTTTAGATAAAAAGCTGATACAATAGCACCCATAATCGTATCAATCACACCCAATAAACCCCTTTTAAAGGTAGAAAAACTCTATGATTCGACATATCAAACATCTTCTTATCTCCACACTCCTTTGTGGTGCCCCTCTCTTTGCAGGTCTTGTGGATGCCATTAGCATTGTTGTGGATGGTGAACCGATTACACTCTATGAGATCTATAAGACCCAAAAGAAACTGGGTTTACCCAAAGAGCGTGCTGTTGAGTATCTGATCAAACAGCGTCTTAAAGATGAGGAGCTCAAACGCTTTGGAATTGAAGTGGATGATTTTGATGTCAATCAAGAGATCGAACGGATTGCCCAACAAAATGGTATCGACTCTCTGAAAATGCGTAGTATTTTGGCCAATCAAGGAGTCACATGGGCACGTTACAAAGAGAAAATTAAAGAGAGACTTCTGCAAGAGCGTCTCTATCGCCAAATTCTTAGTACCAAGATTCAGCCACCAAGTGATCGAACATTGAAAGAGTATTATGAACTCCATCGTAACGCCTTCTCTCTTCCCAAAGCAATTCAAGTAGTTCAGTATAGTGCCCCATCCAAAGAGGTACTCAAAGAGGTTATGCGTAATCCATTGGCATCGATCCCAGGGGTCACCCAGTCATCTCAAACCATTACAACCGATCAACTCAATCCTCAACTCCTTTTTCTACTCACCCAAACACCTAAAGGGGAGTTTACGCAGATTATCCCTACCAATGGGCAATATGTCACCTTTTTGATTCAAGAGTTTATCAATCCACAGCCTATTCCATTTGAACAGGTTAAGCAGAAAGTCTATGCCCAGTGGATGGAAGAGAAACGTAAAGAGGCGATTGAGAGCCACTTTGAAAAGCTTCGTGCTGCTGCCAATATCAAAATCCTTCGCACACCCTAATGACCATGAAAAGCTATCGATCGATTCTGCTCGTATGCATACTACTGGCACGACCACTTTTTGCCTATATTGATATCTCTCCCATTGAGATTGGACAACACCCTGCTACTAGCGGTTCATTGGCACTCTCCCTCTCCAATCAGCGAGGCAATACCAACAAAAGTGATATGGGAGTCAATATCAATCTACGGTACGATAGTAATACCACCTATGCCTTGTGGCTCCTTGGTGGCTATAACTATACCCATATCCCTGGTGTACAGATTGAGAATCGGGGATTTGCCCATCTACGCTACCTCTATAAAATAGAGGATCCACTCTATGCCGAAACCTACCTACAAACCGAAAACAATAAGCTAAGAGAGATTCAAAACCGTTCACTCATTGGTACAGGTATTCGCTACCGCTTTTATGACAATAGTAAATATGGGCGTATCTATCTTGGTATCGGTCTGCTCTATGAGTATCTACGATTTAGTAATACTCAGGTCGATCCCACAGAGTATAATCTGCGTGGAAACAACTACCTTCACTACACCAAGCGGTTAAAAAACAAAACAGAGATCAATGCCTTTATCTACTACCAACCCAATATTCGAGCTTGGGGAGATTACACCATTCACTCTATTGCTGAACTGCAGACCCCCATCTTTGAGAACTTCTATCTTCTGCTCCGATTCTTTAACGATTATGACTCAACACCACCAAAGAACAATCAGGTCAAACAGTACGATGTATCACAAAGAATTTCACTGATGTGGAAGTTTTAAAAGAGGAGAAAGAAGAAGGGGCTTAACAGCCCCCTTTTTTACATATGTGATTCGAGATATTTGGTATCGAAGCGGTTTTCAATAAAGTCAGGGTTACGCATCATGCGACGATGGAAATCGATGACAGTTTTGACACCACCAATCTCAAACTCATCCATCGCCCGACGCATCTTTTTAATCGCACGATCACGATCCTCTGCCCAAACAATCACTTTACCAATCATTGAGTCATAGTGTTGAGGAATAATATAGCCTGCATGGGCATGGCTATCGATACGCACATCTTTACCACCTGGTGCAATCCATTTGTTGATCTTTCCAGGACATGGAATAAAGTTGACAGAGTCTTCGGCAGTAATACGACACTCAATCGCATGCCCTTTGAGTTGTACTTCACTTTGATCAAAGAGTTTTTCACCCTCTGCAATGCGGATCATCCACTCAATAATATCGATACCACTGACCATTTCACTCACACAGTGCTCCACTTGCAGACGGGTATTCATCTCCATGAAATAGAAGTTTTTATGCTTATCCACCAAAAACTCAAAGGTTCCAGCACTCTCATAACCAATATGTTTGGTCGCTTTGACTGCTGCTTCATGTAGTTTTGCACGTGTCTCATCATCAAGAAAAACAGCCGGTGACTCTTCAATCAACTTTTGATGGCGGCGTTGCATCGAACAATCACGCTCACCGATATGGACAGCATTGCCATAACGATCTGCCAAGACTTGCACTTCAATATGGCGTGGATTTTCGATGAACTTCTCCATATAGATCGTTCCATCACCAAACGCTGTAATCGCCTCACTCTCAGCGGCAAGAAAAGCGTTTTCGACATAGCTTTCGTCTTCAACCACACGCATACCACGGCCACCACCACCAGCCGCCGCTTTCAAGATGACAGGGAAGCCCATCTCTTTGGCCAGTTTTTTTGCCTCTTCGACAGATTTCACCGCCCCATCACTACCAGGAATGACAGGAACACCCGCCTCTTTCATCACCTGTTTTGCTTTTGATTTGTCGCTCATCAATGCCATCACTTCAACACTTGGACCGATGAACTTAATGTTATGGAACTGGCAGATCTCAACAAAATTTTGGTTCTCACTCAAAAAGCCGTAACCTGGGAAAATCGCATCACACTGACTCACTTCAGCAGCGGCAATGATGGCTGGAATATTGAGATAACTCTCACTACTTTTAGGTCCTCCGATACAGATCGTTGCATCGGCTAAACGCAGATAACTGGCATCTTTATCGGCAGTTGAGTAAACGGCGACAACCTCTTTACCCATCTCTTTAATGGTGCGGATTGCCCGTAGTGCAATCTCACCACGGTTGGCAACCAAAATACGTTTAATTTCAGCCATCAGCTTAAACCTTTTCTACCAAGAAGAGTGGCATATCATACTCAACTGGCTGACCATCTTCGACAAGAATATCGAGAATTTTGCAATCAAACTCAGCCTCAAGTTCATTCATAATCTTCATCGCTTCAAGGATACAGAGTGTTTGACCTTTACGCACGGTATCACCAACATTCACGAATGGAGGAGAGTCTGGTGATGGGGCACGATAGAAGGTTCCAACCATAGGTGATGTCACATGCACAGCATTGTCAGGGATTCTCTTTTCATCAGCTGCCGGTGCCTCTGCAGCAGGTGCAGGTGCGGCTGCTTGTGGTGCTGGTGCTGAGGCTTGAACAGGGGCTGTAGCAACAACCACACCACCCTTTTCAAGCGTTAATCCAAAATCTCCATCTTCGATTTTTAGTTTGTTCAAATCGCTACTGTTAAATACTTTTATAAGCTCTTTTATCTCTTTCAAATTCATTACATTCTCCAAAAATTAAAGTAAGGTGTACTATAATATCACAATTTAATTTAGAGGATAATTGATGGGGCTAAAGAGCGATCGCTGGATACGAGAAAAGGCACTTAAAGAGAAGATGATCGAACCTTTTTGTGACGATCAAGTGGGTAAAGGTGTTGTCAGTTATGGTCTAAGTAGCTACGGCTATGATATTCGTGTCAGTAATGAGTTCAAAATCTTCACCAATGTCAATGCCGAGGTGGTCGATCCAAAACATTTTGATGAGCGTAATGTAGTCGATTTTGAGGGGGATGTTTGTATCGTTCCACCCAACTCTTTTGCACTGGCACGCACCGTTGAGTATTTCCGTATTCCAAGAAATGTTTTGGCAATCTGTCTGGGCAAAAGCACCTATGCCCGTTGCGGAATCATCGTCAACGTTACGCCATTTGAACCTGAGTTTGAAGGGCATATCACAATCGAAATCTCCAACACAACACCCCTTCCGGCCAAAATTTATGCCAATGAAGGGATTGCACAAGTTCTCTTCTTTGAAGGGGATGAAGAGTGTGAAGTAAGCTACAAAGATAAGTCGGGTAAATACCAAGCCCAAACAGGTATTACACTCCCACGTATTTTAGGTAAAGAGTGAAACAGAATCTCACTCTCCTTCTCATCCTCCTCTTTGTGGGGGTAGCATTCTTTATCAACCATTCACACTCTCAAAGATCATTATCACACTCTACGATCAAACAGTCATCACCACAAACCCCTATAACCTCAAATGATAACTACCCTTTGCAGTCTGTAAACTATCTTGAAACCTATATTGAAGATATCATTAATCACGGCTCATCCCAAAATCTTGGCTTTGCTTATGGCGATATGGAGGGAGGGTTTGCTGACAAAGAAGCAGCAAAAAAGATTACCGCCTATGTTATCACACTCTCTGGAAAACAACCGACCCACCCCGAATGGGTCAAAGAGGGGCGTACCTTCTACATCAGTAACTGTGGTGGATGTCATGGTGAAAATGGCAAAGGGATTCATGGCACCTTCCCCGATCTCACACGCAAAACACTGCTCGGCATTGCACGTCGTCTCAACGACTAATGCTTCTCAATCCATTTACAAAGCAACCAAACCGCATAGAGATGGTGTTTAAAACGCCCTTTTTTTGACTTTTCTATCATAAATCGCACTGCTTCGGTATCAAAGAGCTTATAGCGTGCATTGATACGCTCTATCACATCCAACTCACCACTTGCATGGAGCCACTCCATAAAGGGATACGAGAAGCCCTTCTTTTTACGCTCAATAATCTCCACAGGTAGATACCGTTTTGCTACTCTTTTGAGCAACCATTTCGGTTTTTCACCCATTCGCCACATAGGCTCACAACCAAAGAGTCTCTCAACCAATACCCGATCCATAAAGGGGCTTCGTGCCTCGATACCGTGTGCCATCGTAACACGATCAAGCTTTTTCAAAAAGACCTCTCCCAACTGCACCTTAATATCGATAAAGCTATACCACTGTGGTCCAACTGTTTGACCAAAACGGTCGATATAGTGGGCAATCCATGTCAATGAATGGTCATCTTTGACATTCTGTTTTAAGAGGCGGTTTTGTTGGAGATCGGTAAAGAGTTCGGCTGAGGAGCGAAAGAGCACCGAATCATCAAAGATACGCTTGTACCACTCCCACTCTCGATTGGGGCTATAGTGGCTTCTAAAGTAGTTACGCAACCAATTTTTATACTTCAAATCACGCGCCTTTTCGATGTCAGCCATCTCATAATAAGGACGATACCCAAAAAAGAGTTCATCAGCCCCATCACCACTAAGTAATACTTTAATCCCCTGTGATTGAATCTGACGACTTAAGAACCAAAGGGGAATCGCTGCCGGATCAGCAAGAGGTTCATCAAGATGCTCAATGAGTGCATCAGCAGTTTCAAGAAAATCTTCCATCCCCATCTCAAAGGTGTGGTGGTCACTTCCGATATGGTCTGCCACAATTTGGGCATACTTTCGTTCATCATACTTCTCAAACCCTTTGTATCCGATGGTAAAGGTTGGAAGTGGCTGGTTATACATCTTTTGTGCCATCGCAGCAACCAGCGAACTATCAACTCCACCACTTAACAACGCTCCAAGAGGAGCATCACTCACCAATCGATAGCGAATACTCTCGTGTAACAGATGGTCAAGCGTATCATCATCCATTGTTCCAGACTCTGATGTCACACCCATCACATCATGGGTCACAATCTCTACATGCCCCTTTTCATAACGCAGATACCCCCCTGGTTCTAACTGCATAATCTCAGGGTAGAAGGTGTGGGGTGAGATAGAGGATTGGTATGAAAGATAGGAGGTGATACGGTCACGTGACCAACGTATCTGTGGAAATATCGCTCGAATCGCGCGAATTTCAGAGGCAAAGATAAAGGTCTCTCCCACTTGGGCATAGTAGAGCGGTTTTTTACCAAATGGATCACGCAAAAGGTGCAAAACCCCTTTCTCCCAAATCGCCATCGCATACATCCCCCGCAGATGTGTTGGCACGGTTTGACTCCATCGCTGAAATGCTCGAAGTGCCACCTCTGTATCGCTTTGGGTGTGAAAAGTTCCACCAAGCTCCCTTTGAAGGTCACGATAGTTATAGATTTCACCATTCATCACAATCACCGCACCATCTATCTGCATGGGTTGATTGGCTGTTGGATGTGGGTCGATGATGCTTAATCGATAGTGTCCTAAAAAGAGATCCTCTTTTGCAAAAAGACCATAGGCATCAGGACCACGATGTGCTAATGTTTTTAGAGCTCTCTTCGCCTCTTCTTTATGATAGGAGCCGATAATACCAAAGATACCACACACATGAGACCTTTTAAGAAAAGTGTTGTGGGGATTATATCAAAGCGAATAAGGGAGAAAAGAGAAAATTGGAGGCAATCGCTAACTAGAGTCTGACACTCTCACAACTCGCTATATTTTTCGAAGGCAGGCTCGAAGAAGCTCTCGAGCTATGATATAATCTTAGAACTATCGGTTATTGACACAAAACTCTGAACGGTCTCTCAAATTCCAATAATTTGTTAGGTTATTTTATCCACTCATCAATAATTTTTGTTAATTCTTTATCATATGTATCATGATTAGAATGTTCTTCAAGTGGATTTTGCCACCATCTTTTATGTACTCTTACCCATTCTTTATAATCAACTAGATTTAGCATTTTTTCTTCATTTTTTGTATATGAATATGTATCTGAAATTAAATTAAAAATCATTTCACAATATTGTTCATATTGCAAATATTTTTTTACAGTTTCATCTTCAAAATTGATTTTAGAGTTTTTTCTATATTCTTCAGCAAAATCATCCCACCCGTCTATAAATTGTTTATTTTCTAAAAATGGATTATGAAAAGCAATATCTTGAATTTTAAATAATCTATCATTTATAGTATTTTCAAATCCAAAAGCTCTATTTTTATGATAAAAAAATATGCTTAAACCTGTAGAAAATAGCAATGATAATGCTAAAACAATAGTTTTTAAATCAATATAATTCGATTGTAACAAACAATGTATAGTTGCATTACTATCCATATCTATTTATTCTCCAAGTGAAAATGGCAATATTTTTTTTGATTTAATACAACTGCATTGTGGATTTTGCTTATTACTAGTTTTCTCTTGCACTATTTTTTTTGCTTGCAAGTAGGCTACTCTTGAATTTAGAATTTCTTCATTATTGTTTAGTGCGACTTTTAATAAGTTATATGCGAAATATCCACCTAATTCTGAATCATCTTGTGATGATTCATCGATGCTACTTGAATATAATATAACTTGTTGATTAGGACATTTTATTATGGCTTCTTGATACATTGCTCTGTAATCTTTATGGAATTTATATCGCTCTCCAAGACTTTCCATTGCTATTACAGTTTTTTCAAAAGGAATATCATTTTCTACTCCTGCACAAGTATCAAGTATTGTTATTTGTTTATTAGCTATATTGATTAATTCATTCTCATAAATAAAATCGTTATAAAGATATAATTTTCTACATTCTTTCCAACTAGAATAACTACCGTGGCCACTAAATAATAAAAATACAAAATCATTATTTTCTTTTTTAATATCTTCTAACTTTTTTAAGACCTGTTCTTTTGTTTCGTCTAAAGATAGTATTATTTCATTTTCATACCACTTACCACCCATATTAGATTTCAGAAATTTATTATAATTTTGAACATCTTTTTTTACACCCTCAAGATATTCTTCTGGTTCTCCTGAGTTTCCTATAATTAGAGCTCTTCTTTTCATGAGTATCCTTTATTAAATTTAACCTAACGACTGACTTCACTGACAGGTTTACCTATTCGGTGCTAGGTTTTATTAGCATTTTTAATAACATTCATATTCATCTGGTCGTAAAGGTGGATAATTTCTACCTGAGTCTATATATTTTTTTTGAAAATCTATAGGTTTATCATTTAAATCTCCGAAACGATAATCCCAGAAAAGTCCAGCAGCTACTCCTAATGACATTCTGCTTGAACTTTTAACTTTAAGTAAACCTTCTAAAATTCTAATTAAAATATAATTATTATCCAATTTATCGTGGATTGAAGTAAGCTTATGGCTGATTATATTTTCAATTTCTTTTGTACATACTAAATGTGCATATTCTGAAATAGATTCAATATTTAAAATATCTTCACCTTTAAGAAGTTTATAAAATAATATACCAATAGCCCAAGCTTCTCCACAACCAGGATTATAACTGAAAGCATCTATTGGATTTGAAAATATTTCTGGTGGCAATGATCTAAAGGAACCTTCAATTCTTCTATTTACATTTTGATAAATTTTTTCATTGCCATGTCCATCATCTTCATAATTAAATGCAAGTGGCATAATTGCATTACCAAAGTCAGTAATAATTACCTTTGCATCAACAAAGTTCCTAGCAGTATGAAACTGGTTAGCCCATTCTGGTTCTTCATCTAAAAAAATAATATTTCCAGGATGGAAGTCTCGATGTGAAATCATTGTTGCCATATATGCCGCTGAACTGCAACATCTGTGGACTATATTAATTATTTCTTCTAAAGTAGGATTATTTAATTCTAAAAGAATTTTTTCTAAAGGTTTGCCATTTATCCATTCTGTAGCATAGTAATATATTGGCAATGTTTCATGCTCACTAGCAATTAGTATACGAGGTACTATTTTTATAGGCTTCATTCTTTCTGATTCTAAGAACTTTGCTTCCATTTTAAATTTATATAATTCTAACTCATTTCTTGGTGAAATTAAAAATTTAATAAATATTTTTTCATCAAAATTTTCAATATTAAAATATTTAAAAGAGGAAGCACCATTTCCACCAAGTTGAGATTCTATTTGATACACTTTATTATCAATAGTAATTTGATCTAATTTGGCTAGAGTTAAAATATTTTTATCTTTATTCATACGAAACAACCTTATATTTTTCACAAAATAACATAATTTCATTACATGATTTTATTGCTTTTTGTAAGTTTCCTATTTGATATTCATTTTCAATTATAAATTCTTCAATAGACATCCATGGATAATCTTCAATTTCAATTAAATCATGACATTTGGGACTCCAGCATATTTCGAAGTCACCTATAGGTTCAATTACTGCAATTTCTCCGTACTGTTTAGCACTTTGTATATCACCAGTACAAAAAATGCTTTGGCTTCTAAATCTTATGCCAAACTTTTTCATAAAATACTCATCAACACGCTCATGTATATTTAAAGCTAAATTTCTAGGCTTACGATTTTTCTTGTAGTGATGATACTTCCAATTTCTGGTAAATTTTTAAAACCTCTATATAATTTGATAGTATTACCTCCACTGCTAACTATTTATTCACTTTCAAAAAATAGTATCAAAAACAATATATTTTGTCAATATAAAAACTTATACTATATGTTTTTAATTATATTAAAACCTAAATTGCTAGTTAGTTAGAAAGAAGGATCTAGAGTACTCCATAAAAAGCTTGAAGAGCGATTTATGGAGCAAAGAATTATAACCGTTGAAAAAATTAGAAAAGGCGTTGAAACAGCCTTTTCTATGATAGTAGCTAAGCTTGATGAAGAGCAACAAGTGTTGTTGCTCAACTAGAAATTTAGATTAAAAAAATGCGACGACCCACTTCGTAATGAAATAACCACCAATCAAGAGCCAAGCAAACATAGCACTTGCTGTATAAAGTGGTGCTAGTCCAAGCCCTTTGAATTTTGCAAAGCGTGTTCCCATACCGAGTGCTGTCATTGCCATTGTTAACAAGAAGGTGTCAATGGCATTGATATTGGCAATAGCTGTTGTAAGCATCTGTGCCATACTCTCACTTGCACCACTCTGGATATAGCCTTGAATCAGTGAATTTACACCTGCCATACCGATAAAATAGACGGCAAACCATGGAATCACAAGCTTCACACCACCCCCTTCAGCACCACTCTTTTTAGCACTGTATGAGAGGTAGATACCAAGCAAAATCAGCATTGGAGCGATCATAATAACGCGGGTCATCTTAACAATCACAGCGGCTTTTGCCATTTCAGTGTCGGGACCATTCATACTTCCAACAGCAACAACCTGTGCCACTTCATGGATGGTACCTCCTACATAGATACCAAATTCACGCCCTGTCATATCAAAGATACCCGAGGTATAAAGGATCGGATAAAGGAACATCGCAATCGTTCCAAAAAGGACAACCATCGAAACAGCAACAGCCGCTTTATGCTCCTCTGATTTTAAAACAGGCTCCGTCGCCAATACCGCTGCTGCTCCACAAACAGAGGCACCCGAAGCTGTCAACATCGCGGTATCACGATCAAGTTTGAAGATCTTATGCCCCAACCATGTTCCAAGAATAAAGGTGGTTGAGAGCATAATGAGTGAAACCATAAACCCTTCGATACCCACTTCAGCAATCTGCTGAAAAGTGATACGAAAACCGTAAAAGACAATCGCAAAACGAAGAATCTTTTTTGCAGAAAAGACAATCCCCGTCTCCCATTCAGCTGGAAAGCGGTTATGGAGTGTATTCGCATAAAAGATACCGATGACGATACCGACAACCAGTGGTGAAATACCCAGTTTTTGGATAGGTGCAAGATCAGCAATATAGGTTGCAGCCGATGCAACGAGCGCAACAAAGATAATACCGCTAATCGTCCCCTTCCGCTTCTCTGGTGAAAATGGCATTGTACTCCTTTTGTATAAAGTAAAAAAGAGACTTCTATTACCCAAAATTATAGTATTAGATTTTGGAATTATAATATATCCTCTTTTGATAAGCAAAATAAAATAAATGTGATACAATAATAAGAATATTTGACATTATTGGAGTGAGAGTAGAAGATGAAAGCAACACTACGCCAAATGGAGATCTTCCTTGAAGTCGCACATACAGGGCATCTGACAAAAGTTGCAGAGAAGATGGGGGTGAGTCAATCAGCGGTCTCAATGTCGATCAAAGAGCTTGAAAATATTATCGGATACAAGCTTTTTGATCGCATCAACAAAAAGCTTGTTTTGAACGAAAAGGGGCGTGCTTTTGCTGAAGCGATTGCTCCATTGGTTGCAAAACTAAATGATATTGAAGAAGAGTTCAAAAATGATGAGAATAATGGGGAACTTCTCATTGGTGTCAGTACCACGATTGCTGACTACCTCATTCCTCCCATTATCTGCCACTATATGAATATCTATCCTCATGTTAAGGTCAATCTCAAAATTGGAAATACCCGTCAAATTGCAGAGATGATCGAAAATGGTGCAATCGATATTGGATTTGTCGAAGGGCATGTTGATTCTACATCGATTCAACAAGAGACGGTTGGACTTGACGAGCTGATCGTTGTCACAGGGGATAAGGAGCTTGCTGCCAATGAAGAGGGCTATTATATCGATAACCTGTTAGATAAACAGTGGATTCTACGTGAAGAGGGCTCAGGTACGCGAGAGGTTTTTCTAACACATCTTGGAGAGATGGCATCGCAACTCAACCTCTTCTTAGAGCTTGGTCATCCTGAATCGATCAAAAATATGTTGATTCAAAGTGGTAAATGCCTCACGTGCCTACCGCGTATCAGTGTCATGAAAGAGCTTGAGCGTGGAGATCTCTTTGAAGTCAAAATCAAAAAGTTGAAGTTTGAGCGCCAATTCCTTCTCATTTACCATAAAGATAAGTACAAAACTTCTCTTCTCAATAAATTTATCTACTTCACAAGAATTCAGTTGGGGAAAATACTCAAACGGTAACACCGCTTAAGCTTGGATCTTCTTAATCGCCAATTGATACTCTTCGGGATGATTCAGATTCAAAAAGGGATCATCCCGATCAAATGGCACAAAATGGGTCGCTGATGATTTAAGAAGATACCCCAATCGATGCTGACCCTCTTGAACCATCTGCATCAACTTTGGTAAAAGTTTTCGTGTATAGATACCACACATTGGATGGATACCATTTGGACTTTTGGCAATCACAGCCTCCATCTCCCCTGCGTTAAAAGATGAGACCATCTTTTCAATCACAGCTTCATCTACAAATGGGGTATCGACACTCAAAGCAAAAAAAGCCTCATCATCAAGGTGATGAAAAACAGCTAACAGACCAGCTGTCGGTGCATAGGTACCAAGTGTTTCATCATCAAAAATAAGGGGAGCTTCAAAAGAGAACTTATCACATTTGGTGCTGATATAGAGCTTTTGAAAGTGTGGAAGGAGTCGGCGATACTGATACTCTGTGAGAGTCTCATAACCGCCAAATGGGAGAAGTGCTTTATCTTCTCCCATGCGTGAGCTTTTACCGCCTGCAAAAATAACGCAAGGCAGAGAAAATTTCATTTAGATGTCACGAGGATCGACAATTTTACCAGCAATGGCACTTGCTGCTGCAACTGCTGAGTTGGCAAGATAGATCTCACTACTTCGTGCACCCATACGACCAATAAAGTTACGGTTGGTTGTTGAGATACAGCGCTCATTGTCACCAAGAATTCCCATATAACCGCCAAGACATGCACCACATGTTGGGTTAGAGACAACCGCACCCGCATCAATGAGTGTATCGATATATCCTGCTTTTTCTGCTGCTTTGAGAATCTTCTGTGTTGCAGGGGTCACAATCATACGTGTATGGCGTGCAACCTTTTTACCTTTGACAATCTCTGCGGCAATCTTAATATCGCTAAGACGTCCATTGGTACAGCTTCCAATAAAGACTTGATCGATTCTCAAATCGTCTGCAACAGCTTGACTGATTGGCTTACCATTACTTGGAAGGTGTGGATAAGCAATCACCGGTTCAAGTTTGCTCACATCAATCTCAATCACTTGACAATATTCGGCATCTTCATCTGAGTAGTGGAATTTTGGTTCACGTGCCAATGGTTTATCAGCAAGGAATGCTTTGGTCACATCATCACATGCGATAATACCACTCTTCGCACCCGCTTCAATCGCCATGTTACAAAGACTAAAGCGGTCATCCATGCTCAAATATTCAATCGTATCACCGGTAAATTCAAGTGCTTTATAAAGGGCACCATCGACACCGATTCTACGGATCAATTCCAAAATCAAATCTTTTCCGTAAACATGTTCACCTGGTTTTCCTGTAAAGACCACTTTGATCGTTTCAGGTACTTTAAACCAGTTACCACCGGTGATCATCGCAAATGCCAAGTCTGTCGATCCCATACCTGTTGCAAAGGCACCAAGCGCACCATGGGTACAGGTGTGACTGTCAGCACCAATAATTACATCACCGGGTACAACCAAACCCTTTTCAGGCAAGAGGGCATGCTCAATCCCCATATCCTTCTCATCAAAGAAGTGCTTGAGATTGTGCTTATAAGCAAACTCTCGGCTAATTTTCGCCTGATTGGCACTGGCAATATCTTTGGCTGGAATAAAGTGGTCCATAACGATTGAGAAACCGTCAGGATTTGCCAATTTTGTTGCACCACTCTCTTCAAATGCACGAATCGAGATCGGGGTTGTAATATCGTTACCAATAACCATATCGATATTACACCGTACAATCTCGCCCGCTTTGACCTCACGTCCAACATGCTCGCTAAAAATCTTTTCTGTAATGGTCTGTCCCATGAAAATCCTTCTGGATGGCTTGACTGCCCGGATTATATCAAAAAAGAGCTGTTAACTCTCAAAGGTTATCAGCAATCCCTTATCGACTCTTTGGCATATCGTTCACGATTTAAGGGGTATGTTACAATGATAGTCATTCATCACTTTACCTATATTTATAGAAGGATTCAGTTAAATAGCCATGAAATTTTACGAACTTCAAGCCATTGCAGAGTATTTACGTCACTTTAAACAGATCCGTTCCGCTGAAAGAGTTGATGACAATGTCATTCGTCTCGTTTTTGATAAAAACCATGCGCTCGGTTTTGACCTCTCTCGTGGAGAGAGTGAAATCTTTTCAGCCCAAACGTATGAGAGTATGCGAAGCTACCATGCACCCTTTGATACGATGCTTAAAAAGCGTTTTAATGGTGCCAAAATCGTTGATGTCGATATGCCCCAAAATGATAAAATCATCCGCATTCACGCCTCCCTTCAAGGAGCCTACAAAGCCCAAACAAGCTTTCTACAACTTGAGTTTACAGGTCGTCATACCAATGCAATTATCCTTGATGAGCATGGGATTATCCTTGAAGCACTCCGTCATGTCGATAGTGATGCAAGCTACCGTGTCGTCCAACCAGGTATCGAGCTTAAACCACTGATTCCTTATGAAGGCAAACGGACAGAAGGAGTAATAGAAGATGTCGAAGCATGGCTCAATGAGCGTGCCATACGACGCAGAGAAAAACGCCTCACTCAGCTTAAAAAACGCCATGCACAGAAGTTGAAAAAGAAGATTGCCCGTCTTCAAGAGGAGCTCAACCATCTTCCCGATCAATCAAAATTGGAAGAGAAGGCACAAACCTACGCCCTCTATGCATCCATCGTCTTGGCACATCTTCATCAGATTAAACCCTACGATACCAAACTTGAAACGGAGGATTTTGAGGGTCATCCCATTACCATCGAACTCCCTGCCCTTCCCAATCCAAAGCGTATGGGAGAACACTTCTACACCCTCTCCAAACGCCTCTCCAACAAGGCGGCCCATCTACATATTGAAGAGGAGAATCTCAAAAGCCGTATCGCCTTTTATCAACGGCTTTTAGAGAATCTGCAACAGGCACAGAGTGAAGCACAAATCGCCCTTCTCTTTCCACCCAAACAACAACGTAAAAAGAAGCAGACAAAAGCGCAATGTGAAATCTTCTGGATCGATGCCTTTCGGGTCATGGTTGGTCGGAATGAACGCGAAAATGAGTGGGTACTCAAACAGGCAAAAGCCAATGATATGTGGCTTCACCTTAAAGATCGCCCCTCCTCTCACGTGATTATCCAAAGTGGCGGTCGCAAACAGATTCCCAAAGAGGTGATCGAAAAGGCTGCCAAAATCTGTGTTGAGACAAGTGTGACTCAACCGGGTACCTATTTGGTCGATGTTACTCATAGACGCAATGTGAAAATTGTTAAAGGGGCACATGTCAACTATGTCAATTACGATACGCTAAAGGTCGAGAAAGGATAGTCATCATGGCAATCACTCCACTTGGTGGCATTATCTATGTCAATCAGAATATGCATGTCGCAGCATCCACACAAAATATGCAGTTTAACCGTTACGATGTTCAAAATGCTGCAGCACAGGCGATGGTCAATGAGAAGCAGAAGATTGTTGACGAAGTGCGTCCACCCGAAGAGTTGCATCAGATCGATCCAGAACGGGAACACACACGTCAAGAGGCTGATGAACAGAAGAAGCGATCTAAAAAGAGTGATGCCACGACCAAAAAAATGGAAGAAGAGAGTGGCATTACACACGACGATGATGGCACCACTCATCTCGATATTCATGTTTAACCTTTTATCCGATATACTCTAATTAGAGTTTATTTTGGGTTTCATAAAAGGTTGTTGCATGTCTCTGTTCTCATTTATTTCTCAAAATCGCGCCCGATTTATTACAGGTGCTATTCTTATTGCGATTGTTGTCTCCATTGGTTTGATTGACAACTTCTTTTTAATGTGGCTCTTTCTCGGTATTGTCTATCTCTTCTCATTCTATGAAGCGATGCGCCTCTTTCATATCGAGACAAACAACCAAATGTACACCTATGCTGTCGTCATTTGGCTCTTAGCACTCATCTACCCCAATGCTGATGATCTCTTCTTTGTGGTGGCTGTCATCTTTGCCTCACTGCTTGCCTATACTCGTGACTTTAATACAAAACTTTTTCTCCCTTTTCTCTATCCGACAGCCTCCTTTCTCTTTTTGCTTGCACTCTACCACGACTTTGGTGTCAATGCGCTCTTTTGGTTACTCGTTGTCGTCGCATTAACCGATATTGGTGCCTACTTTACTGGCAAAATGATCGGCAAACGCCCTTTCTGTCCCACCTCACCCAATAAAACGATCGAAGGGGTTGTTGGCGGTGTCTTGGTCGCAACCTTTGCAGGCTTCTTTAGCGGTAGTACACTGGTCGATTGGCCTCAAGCACTGGTCATCTCACTCGGTGTCTCTATCGCATCGGTTTTTGGTGATCTTTTTGAAAGCTACCTCAAGCGTGAAGCGGGTGTCAAGGATAGTGGTAACATTCTGCCAGGTCACGGCGGTGCACTCGATCGTGTCGATGGCTACCTCTTTGGTGGTATCGTGATGGTTCTTCTACTTAGGGGGCTTGTCTAAGTGGTACTGTTAGGTTCTACAGGTTCCATCGGTGTTAATACATTGGCGGTGGCTGAACGCTTTAATATTCGTGTGGAAGCACTTGTAGCAGGTCACAATATTGCTCGCTTAAAGGAGCAGATTCTTAAGTTTCAACCCTGTTTTGTCTGTGTTGCGACCAAAGCATTGGCCGAACAGATCGACCATCCCCGTGTCTTTTGGGGTGAAGAGGGGATTTTAGAAGTCATTCGTCGCAGCAGTTCATCAATTGTTGTCAATGCGTTGGTCGGTTTTTTAGGGCTACGCCCCACGATTGAAGCGATCAAAGAGGGGAAAACTGTCGCCCTCGCCAATAAAGAGTCACTGGTTGCGGCAGGTGCTTTTATCGATGCCAAATATCTCCGCCCCATCGATAGTGAACACTTTGGTCTTTGGTACCTTCTTAATGGTCGCAAACCCAAAAAGATGGTGATTACTGCCAGTGGTGGTGCCTTCCGAGACTGGCCCATCGAAAACATTCCCCATGCAACGCCCCAAGATGCCCTCAAACACCCCAACTGGAGTATGGGGGCTAAAATTACGATCGATAGTGCTACGATGACCAATAAGCTCTTTGAACTCCTTGAAGCCTATTGGCTCTACGGCTGTCGTGATGTTGATGCCATTATTGAACCCAAATCGGTCATCCATGCCTTTATCGAGTTTGCCGATGGTGCCACAACCACCCAGTTAGCCCATCCCGATATGAAACTCCCCATCGCTTATGCACTGATGCAGGAGGTCAATGTTCCTATCCTTGACTCGGTGGATCTTCTCAAAGTCGGTTCCTTAGAGTTTCGTCAAATTACCACCGAACGCTATCCTATTTGGAGTATTAAAGAGGATCTCCTTCAAAACCCCAAACGGGGCGTAGTGGTTAATGCCGCCAATGAAGTGGCAATTACAAAGTTTATGAATGGAGAGATTCCATTTGGTGCGTTATCTCAACTCACAATCAAAGCCTATGAACACTTTAGCGATGTCGATCCTCAAAGTATTGATGATGTCTTTGAGATTGACTGTGAAATAAGGAGATGGTGTGAAACCCAATAAGACCCTTCTACTCCACGGCTGGGGTGGTAGTGATGCCCCCCATTGGCAAGCATGGCTGGCTGGTGAATTGGCCAAACATTATGGTACTGTCAGCTTTCCACTGATTCAGCACCCCCACTTTCCACATCTGAACCGCTGGAAAAAGGAGGTCAAAGCACACCTTAACGATTTCAAACCGCATACCGTCATTTGCCACTCACTTGCCAATACCCTTTGGTTCCATCTTTGTCATGAAGGGGAGATTGAGCCTGTTGAAAAGTTAATCCTTGTCGCACCACCAAGACTCAATTGCGATATTGAAACCATCAAGAGTTTCTTCCCTGTCCAACCCCCTCAAAATCTCTTTGCCAAAAGTGCCATGCTGGTGGTCTCAACCAATGACCCCTATATGAGTATGGATGAGGCATGGGATCTGCAAGAAACACTTGGTATTCCAATGAAAGTAATTGAGAATGCTGGTCATATCAATGCCGATAGTGGCTATGGTGAGTGGCCATGGATCTGGCAATATCTTATGAGCAATGAGATCTGTCCAACTGGAGGAGCCAAAGAGTCATGATTTTAAGCATTGAAAGCAGTTGTGACGACAGTTCTATTGCGATTACGGAGATTGCGACCAAAAAGCTCCTCTTTCACCGTAAAATTTCACAAGAGCGTGAACATGCCAAATATGGTGGTGTTGTCCCAGAGCTTGCCAGCCGACTCCATGCGGTTGATTTGCCAAAACTTTTAGAAGAGGCCAAACCCTATCTTAATGATCTCAAAGCTGTAGCTGTTACCAACGCTCCAGGTTTGTCAGTGACCCTTCTTGAAGGGGTGGCAATGGCACAAGCTCTGAGTATTGCCAAAGGGTTACCACTCATCCCGATTCATCACCTCAAAGCCCACATCTATTCTCTCTTTATTGAAAAAGAGGTGATCTTTCCAATGGTGGTCTTACTCATCTCTGGTGGTCATACCATGGTTTTGGATGTCAAAGGGTATGATGATATTACAATCATAGCCTCAACAATGGATGATAGCTTTGGAGAGAGTTTTGATAAGGTTGCCAAGATGATGGGGCTTGGTTACCCTGGTGGTCCTATTGTTGAACAGTTGGCAAAAAAGGGTGACCCTGAAAAATTTCCGATGCCGATCCCTTTGCAACACTCCTCTAAAATCGCCTTTAGCTACTCTGGGATTAAAAATGCTGTCCGACTCCTTGTCGAAGCCAATCAACCCCTTGATGAACAGACCCAAGCCGATATTGCTGCTTCATTTCAAAAAGCAGCCATTGCCCATCTGTTACAAAAGAGTAAAAAGATCTTTTCACATTTAAGACCAAAAGATTTTGCCATTGTTGGTGGGGCGAGTGCCAATATGGCTGTACGTGAAGCTTTTTCCCATCTTTGTACCCAATTTGATTGCCGACTTCACCTTGCTGATTTGAGCTATTGTGCCGATAATGCGGCGATGGTTGGACGATGTGCAATCGATGCCTACCACCTCAAACATTTTACTGACCCATTAACGATTGAAGTTACACCACGTACGGAAAACTTTTTCTAATGGATAAAAGTTTATAGAAATCTTAAAACTAAGTTTTTTTAATTAAGAGTCTTTTTATCCTATTCGTGTACAATTACATTAATCGCATGCAAATGCGAATTAAAAATGTTAATCAAAACATCAATAAAAAGGAATAACCTATGGCAACAACTAAGCTCAAAGGTAATGAAGTCAAATTGGCTGGTAACGAAGTCAATGTTGGAGATAAAGCTCCAGAAGTCACTGTTGTAAATGCAGAAGGTCTTGCTGACAAAAAAGTTGGTGGTGCACAAGATAAAGTTCAACTTCTTGTTGTTGTTCCATCTCTTGACACTCCAGTTTGTGCAGCTGAAACTCGCAAATTCAACGAAGAAGCTGCTAAAATCGAAGGTGTTGATACAACTGTTATCTCTATGGACCTTCCATTCGCAGCTGGTCGCTTCTGTACTGCAGAAGGTATCGAAAACTTGACTGTTGCTTCTGACTTCCGCAACAAAGATTTTGCAAACGCTTACGGCGTTCTTATCGCTGATGGTCCACTTGCAGGTGTTACTGCTCGTGCAATCTTCGTTGTTGACAAAGAGGGAACAATCGTTTATAAACAACTCGTTCCTGAAATTACTGAAGAGCCTGATTACGCAGACGCTCTTGAAGCTGCAAAAGCTGCTGCAAGCAAGTAAGCTTTTCTGTTATAGCTGCTACATTTGGGGGAATCAAGGGAGAGCTTTCGGGTTCTCCCTTTTTTCGTGTCAATTTTTTCTCTACCAGCCCTACTTTGAGCATATAGTGTGTCATAAACCTTCAAAAAAAATTTTATTCAATCCAATCTATACATCTCCTCCTGAAACAGGAGGAACACGGTGGTTAAATATCAGCTTTCTCTTCGCGATCTTCTGGATCGAGATACTCGATATTTGGAATTAAGAATGCAATAATGACAAGTGCAACGCCATAAATAAGTACCACAAGTGATTCATGCCCTTCAAAGAGTTTAGGAAGTGTTAATTTTCCAAAATCTGGTCCCATCAGTGGCTTTAACCATGGATAAGCCCATGTAAAGAAGAGTCCACCCATGATGCCACCAATCGCACCAACAAGAACATCGATACGCCCCTCTGCTACAGAGATTGGTCCTGTACCTGGACACTTTCCAAAGATTGCCATCGCAATTCCAAATAGAATACCACCTACAACCAAACCACCAAGCATAATCGGTTTAATATGGTAGTGTGCCCACCCCATCTCATTCATAAAGTAGAGTCCAATACTTGCTAACCCTATCGCTAAAAAGAGCATTTTAGGCACGGTCATATCTTCAAGCATCGCAAATCCAGCAATCTTTTCAAACTTATCGACCCGTGCATACTGGATAATAGCACCAAATACAAACCCGATAAAGAGCACCATCCAAACCGAACCATGCCCCTCATTGGCAACAATCTCAAACATATGCATAAAACGTTCAAACATCTCTACTCTCCCTTACGTTTATAAAAGAGTCGCCCGGTAATCACCACCGTTGCCATGACAATACCACCAAAGATAAGACCACTCACAGCAATTTGACTCGCTCCAGAGAGAAAGTGACCACTGGTACATCCACCTGCCAAACGGGCACCAATAATCATGATAAAACCTGCAATAAAGCTCCAAACCAACCGTGAGACAACAGAGTTGTTTTTGCGCTCTTTCCAAAGTGTCGGCACAACACTCAAACGGAATGTTTTGGTCACAAAGAGCGACATAAAAAGCCCGCCCAAAAAGGCACCAATCAACATCACCCCTTCCCATGCCCCTGCTTTTTCGATTTCAGCAACATACTCATACTCTGCTGGATCCAGACCAAAAATGATACTTGCAAAGTATGGGACATAGGTTGAAGCCCCTATTGGACGATCCGCACCCCATATCGAAAAAGTAAAAAGGATCAAGAGTGCCATCAAGATACCACCTGTTAACCAGGAAATTTTTCTTGGCATAAGCTATCCTTCTGATAAAAATTTCAAGAAATTATATAAAAAATTAGTAGGATTTATGAAATCAGTAGATTTAATGAGAATTATGAATTATTTTGAGTTCAAGCTCCAACTTGATACCAAATATCGAAGAGACCCGTGTTTGTGCCAATGTAATCAGTGCCATGGCATCCTCAAAGCGACCACCACCAAGATTGACAAGAAAGTTGGCATGCATATCACTCCAAGCCATCTGACCGATACGGTGTCCTTTCAATCCAACCGCTTCAATCAGACGACCAGCATAATCGCCTGGTGGATTTTTAAAAGCACTACCAGCACTTGGAAGTGGTGGCTGATTCTTTCGTAACGCAAGGAGCGTTTCCGCCAATGCACGATCAAACCCCTTTTTTACGATAAAAGTTGCTTCATAGGCAATACCTGGGAGTTTGGCATAGCGATAACCGTGATCAATCTGATCTTTGGCAAATCGCCCCTTATCGGTTTGAATCTCTATAAGATGATTAAAGGTTTCGTAGGCTTTGACACCTGCATTCATCGCAAGCATTCCCCCAAGAGTACCAGGAAGCTTTGCCACATACTCAAACCCACCAATATCAAACTTTTTACAAAAGGAGAGAATCTTACCTGTCGGTGTTGCCGCACCAATAGTAAGATAGTTACCCTCTCTCTTAATATAGTCAAAGTCACGACCAAGCATCATCAAAGGTGGCGGTGTCGGACCAACCAGCAGATTATTGGCATGACCAATCAGTGTATGGGTTTTAGGAGGTTGATC
The DNA here is from genome assembly GCA_003978765.1 of Hydrogenimonas sp. Classification (GTDB taxonomy): domain Bacteria; phylum Campylobacterota; class Campylobacteria; order Campylobacterales; family Hydrogenimonadaceae; genus Hydrogenimonas. The sequence goes on from QNYO01000007.1 coordinate 54,324, forward strand.
CCCTCTTTCCAAAACCATAATATCAATTTGTGGACCAACCTTGATGCTAGAAAACTTTGAAAAGTCGATGGTTCGTCTTCTCAAAAAGCAAAACCCTTGATCATATTAAAAAGGCGTGTTGTAAAGTCGATCATCGTATTCATCATCCATGGCATTGTAATAATCATCACCAGTGCTACCACAAGAATTTTAGGAATAAAGCTGAGTGTCATCTCATTGATCTGTGTTGTTGCCTGAAAAATACTGATCGCCAAACCAGCGATGAGTCCAGCAAGGAGCATGGGTAGAGAGAGAATCAACGCTGTTTTGAGTGTTTCAACACCAAGTGCAATCAACTGTGCTTCCATAATTTTAATAACCCTTACTTTAGAATCAATCTTTCTAACTGTTTCTTACATCCATATACTCATGAGGAATCATAAAAGATTCCGCACGAATAGGGCACTCATAGAAGTTGTGTTCATAGCCAATTTGAAAGAGACGATCGAGTGCTTCAAGCTGAATATCACTCATCGTAATCGAAGTTTCATTGGCATAGAGATCAAGATATTTGTCAAGAGCAACAGCATCGATACGGACGAGATTGCGTTCAAGAAGCATTTTGGCCAAAAGCCCTCGGTGAGTATGGGCCACATCAACCGCTTGAATCAACGCTTTTTCAATGGCAATCGCACGTGATAGCGGAATCGATCGGCGCAGTGCCATCCCCCCAAGTGGCAAGGGCAATGTTTTACCGGCAAGCTCTTGCCAAATATCCCAAATTTCAGACTCAACCTCTAAACGCTCATCAAAATCGAGAATACTCTCATGAATCAGTACTCCAGCATCGACCTCACCGTCTAACACCGCTTTCTCAATATCGAGAAAGTTTTTATACACAATACGTGCTTCAGGGTAAGCGATACGAAAGAGCATTGCATTGGTTGTATGACGACCGCTCAGTGCCACTTTAAAGTTGCGGCGCAATCGTTTCCCTTTGAGTTTAATCAACTTAGGACCATACCCCTCACCAAAACTGACAGCAGTACGCAAAAGTGCAAAATCATCACGAATCTTTGGATAGAGTGCAAAACTGATCGCTGTCACATCATAGGTACCAGCAATCGCCCCTTCATTTAAGGTCTCAATATCGAGTGCAATATTCTTAAATGGTGCAGGTGTAGAGATCCAACCAAATTTGATGGCATAATACATAAATATATCATCAGCATCGGGGGAGTGGGCAATAGTAATGGAAGATGGAGGATGGATAGTTGATGATAAATTCTTATCTTGTGATATGACATGACTCACGATGGATCACCCACTTTCTTTTTTTGGTTGATTTTATCGAAATAGTGTTAAAATATCTCTAATTTCAAAATTGACGTGAGGTACCTATGGAGATCGATCCGAATAAACAGAAGGCACTGGATGTCGCGATCAAGCAGATCGATAAGGCATTCGGTAAGGGAGCACTGGTTCGCCTCGGGGACAAAGAGATTGAGCCCATTGAAGCGATTAGTACCGGTTCTTTGGGTCTCGATATGGCACTCGGTATCGGTGGTGTACCGCGTGGGCGTATTATCGAAATCTATGGACCAGAGAGTTCAGGTAAAACAACACTGGCACTACAGATCATCTCAGAAGCACAAAAAGATGGTAGTATCTGCGCCTTTATCGATGCAGAGCATGCTCTTGATGTTCGTTATGCAAAGAATCTTGGAGTCGATGTCGAAAATCTGCTGGTCAGCCAACCCGACTTTGGTGAACAAGCACTCGATATTGTCGAAACCATCGCACGAAGTGGTGCTGTTGATGTGATTGTTGTTGACTCCGTAGCTGCACTCACCCCCAAAGCAGAGATTGAGGGGGATATGGGTGATACGCATGTCGGACTACAAGCACGTCTCATGAGCCAAGCCCTCCGTAAACTGACCGGTATTCTTCATAAGATGGAGACTACTGTTATCTTCATCAACCAGATTCGTATGAAGATTGGCACCATGGGATATGGTACTCCTGAAACAACCACAGGGGGTAATGCACTCAAATTCTATGCATCGGTTCGTATCGATGTACGCCGTATTGCCACACTCAAACAGGGTGAAAACCAGATCGGAAACCGTGTCAAAGCCAAAGTCGTCAAAAATAAGGTAGCCCCACCTTTTAGAATCGCTGAATTTGACATTATGTTTGGTGAAGGTATCAGTAAAGAGGGTGAAATTATCGACTACGGTGTTAAACTTGACATTATCGATAAAAGCGGTGCCTGGTTTAGTTATAAAGAGACCAAACTGGGTCAAGGGCGTGAAAATGCCAAACAGACACTCAAAGATAATCCAGAGCTTGCAGCACAGATCGAAGAGGAGATTAAGCAAGCCCTTGGTATCGGAAGCACGATGCTTGAGATGAGTGAAGAAGAGATTAAATTAGCAGGAGAGGAGTAATAATTATGGTATTTATTGATGATATTCGAGCCGACGAGGTTATGGACAGCCGAGGTAATCCAACTGTACGAGCAACTGTACGTCTAAGTGATGGTACAAGTGCCAATGCTATTGTTCCAAGTGGTGCAAGTACAGGAAAGCGTGAAGCACTTGAACTTCGTGATGGTGGCGATCGCTATATGGGTAAAGGGGTGTTAACAGCGTGTGAAAATGTTAACATTAAAATTGCTGATGAGTTGATTGGACTCAGCCCATTTAATCAGAGTGAAATCGATGCGATTATGAAAGAGATCGATGGCACTGAAAACTATGGAAACCTCGGTGCAAATGCCGTTCTTGGTGTCTCTATGGCCGTTGCACGTGCTGCAGCCAATAGCTTGAAGATGCCTCTCTATCGCTACCTTGGCGGTGCCAATGCGATGGTCATGCCAACCCCAATGCTCAACATTATTAACGGTGGAAGCCACGCGGATAACAGCGTCGATTTCCAAGAGTATATGATTATGCCAACAGGTTTTGAGGAGTTCTCTGAAGCATTGCGTGCAAGTGCGGAAGTCTATCATAACCTCAAAAAGATCCTCAATGAGATGGGTCACAGTACAGCACTCGGTGATGAGGGTGGTTTTGCACCAAATCTCAGCAGTAACGAAGAGCCGATTGAAGTGATTATGCAAGCGATCGAAAAAGCGGGCTATAAACCTGGTGAGCAGATCTCAATTGCCCTTGATGTTGCAAGTAGCGAATTGGTGACAGAAGATGGCTACCGACTTGAGAGTGAGTCTCGCACACTCAGCAGTGAAGAGATGGTTGAGTACTATGAGCAACTCATCGCTAAATATCCGATCGTCAGCATCGAAGATGGTTTGAGTGAAGATGACTGGGATGGCTGGAAAGTATTGACAGAGCGCCTTGGTGGCAAGATTCAACTTGTTGGTGATGACCTCTTTGTTACCAACGCTTCGATTCTTGCGGAAGGTATCAACAAAGGGATTGCCAACTCTATCCTTATCAAGCCAAACCAAATTGGCTCAGTCAGTGAAACAATGCAAACCGTTCGTCTTGCACAGCGCAATGGTTACACCTGTGTCATGAGTCACCGAAGTGGAGAGAGTGAAGATAGCTTTATTGCTGACTTTGCTGTTGCACTCAATACAGGTCAAATCAAAACAGGTTCAACAGCACGCAGTGAGCGTATTGCAAAATATAACCGCCTACTTGAGATTGAACGTGAACTTGGATACTTTGAGTATCTTGGTCGCGAAATCTTTGGATAATGTCCGATTTTGAGGTTGAACCAACCAAAGAGCACAGATCATGGGTGCTCTTTGGGTTGCCTCTAAAACGTATTATGATCATTATCACTGCAGTCATTGTACTGGGTATCTATGCGGGTATTCTACTTTTTGGCCCCAACTCTTTAACGGTTCTTTTAAGCCTTGAAGAGCAAAGAGCCACGTATGAGACCTATATAAAAATACTGAAAGCCAGAAATGCGGCTCTTCAGAAAGAGTATTTTGAATTGAAACAACTGGAGCCGGAATGATGAGAACCTTACTGCTACTCTGTTTAAGCCTAATAGTCCTTTCTGCACGTGAAAACCCATTTCAACCAGTTATTGATCAGAATGTCCTACCTACGACATCCAACATCACCAAAGCAGTCCCCTCTTTTCAAAAGATTCAAGTACGACTTCCTCATGATGCAAGAGTACTCAATTCGGTTGTCTTCTACTACCAGTCGATTGATGGATCCATTAAAAATGAGCTGGTCACTGTTGATCGCGCAATCGATTGGCATAAACCTATTCTCATTACACAAGAGCATAAAAGCTTCACACTAAAAAATTCACACCATACGAAAGTGCAGAAAGATCCAACACAATCGATCTACCACCCTCTTCCATTTATTGCCTTTGAGGTGCAACACAATCAACTCAAAATCGTCACGCAGAATAGAAAGATTCGCCACTTTCACCTCTCACACCCCTTTAAAGTTGTTGTCGATTTTGCTTACAATACAACATTTTTGACAAAACATATTCCATTGAATCACCCCCCATTTCAAGCGATCGATATTGGCAACCATCAGGGCTATTACCGTGTCGTTATTACACTCGATGCCCCATACAAATATACCATCAAAAAAATGGATCATGGATACCTTCTTGACCTGCAATAAAAATATTCTTCTCATCGGTTTTATGGGATCAGGCAAAAGCACTGTGGGACGTATGCTTGCTCACAAGAGTGATCGCTACTTTCTTGATGTTGATACACTCATTGAAGCATCTGAAGGGCGTACTATCCCTACAATTTTCAAAGAGAATGGAGAAGCCTACTTTCGAGAGCTTGAGAAAAAGAGTGCCCAATGGATGGCAACATGCGTACGTGGGAGTGTCATTGCGACAGGTGGTGGTATGCCATTGGTCGTTAAAGAGCTGCACACCATTGGTCATGTCATCTATCTCAAACTGCCATTTGAGAAAATCTTAGAGCGTATTACCCCTGAAGAGCGTGCAAAACGGCCTCTATTTCACGATCTTGCAAAAGCGAAACAACTCTTTGAGATGCGTGAAAAGATTTATGAAGCCGAAGCAGACATCACACTCAATGCTGATCGTAGTGTTGAAGAGATTGTTAATGAGACTCTTTTATGGCTTGATGAGACTCACGGGTCAACCACTTAATAGCAACCATCGCAATAATAACCTCTAAAAGACTCGCTAATACAAAGGCTTCATAATTAAACCGATCGATACTCTTTGCATGGTAGGCCAATGTAGCAACCGCAATCAAAAGTGTTAATGGCATTGCATGAGAAAGCCCGATAAGAAGAGCATTTTTAAAGCCACATCGAGGAATAAAAACAAAAGAGGCTAAGAGTCGTACGATAAGCATAATCCCTGCAATAATTGATGCCAAAAGAATAAATCCCTCTTTTTCAAACGCTTCCCAGGGCAGAGAGCTTCCAACATGGATAAAGAAGATTGGAATCAAAAAACCAAATCCAAAGCTTGAAAGCTTTCCTTCTAAATCCTCTTTATGGGAGAAGAAGGTGGCAATAAAGACCCCAGCAATAAATGCCCCAAAGGCGGTCTCTAACCCTAAGTAGATCATAATCGCAAGCATGATAAAGAGGGTCGCCATACTCAGACGAATATCCTGCTCTTTGGTATCAAAATAGGGCATCATAAGATTGCGAATTTCAGGGTACCACCAAAAGAGTAGATGCAAAAGATAGTAAAGAAGTGCCAATGCACCGATAAAGAGCAGTAGCGTCGTAATCTTTGTGACAAACTCCAAACCGATACCATACTCAATCCCAGCACTTGCTAGTGTCAGGACGATAATACTAATGAGTTCACCAAGAATACCAATCGTCAATGAGAGTTTAATCCATACACTCTCTTTACCAAACTCTTTAGAGAGTGCGGCAATCAATCCAACAGAGATGAGTGGGAAGATAATCATAAAGACAAAACTCATCCCAAGTTGATAGGCGATCAGTGTGGATAAAATATAGAGTGTTGCAAGATAGACCAATCCCGTCTTTAACATCTTAGGATCGGTTTTCATGAGCTTTTTAACATTGACTTCAAGACCTGCAACAAACATCAAGTAGAGAAAACCAAACTCTGCAACCAAATTAAAAAGCTCATTGTGACCATGACCAAAAAATCCAAGAGCTCCTGCTGTAGAGCCAAGCATAATTTCAACAGGAGCTGTTGGCAGTTTAATCACTTTGGCAATAAATGGTGCCACCCAAATCAGAAGAGAGAGTGTGACAATGATGCTAACGTCACTGGTCATGACAGCTGGTTGCTATCTCATAGCCATATTTTTCAAGCATGGTATGGTCACGCATCGGATCTTTCCCTTGAGTGGTGAGATAGTTTCCAATCACAATCGCATTGGCACCTGCTTCAAAGATTTTATAATCCTCATCACCAAAGGTAATCTCTCGCCCACCTGCTATCATGATACGGCGTTTGCCAAGCATTTGGCGTGCCATACGAATCATCTCTAACGCCTCTTCAATTGGTAGTGTCTTACCTTCAAGTGGCAGTGCTTCATTGGGATGGTAGAAGTTGATCGGGACCGATTCAGGATCAAGAGTTTGCACCGCTTCAAGCATTGCAATACGATCCTCCATCGTCTCACCCAAACCAAAAATACCACCCGTACAGAGTTTCAACTCCGCTTTTTTGACATTTTCACAGGTCTCATAGCGTTCTCTCCAATCATGTGTCGTACAGATCTGTGGATAAAAACGCTCTGAAGTTTCCAGATTGTGGTTGTAACTATCAACCCCATGATCTTTTAAAATACGAAGCTGTTCGACACTTGCTGTTCCATTGCAAGCAATCAGATTGAGATCTTCAACCTCCTTTTTCACCGCTTCTGCCGCTTCACAGACAAAACGTAGGGTCTTATCATCAATCCCTTTACCAGCGGTGACAAGACAAAAACCGATTGCCTGTCGTGCTTTGGCCTGTTTCGCCTCTTCCACAATCGTTTCGATCGGTTTATGGTAAAAGCGTTCAATCTTTGCACCATACTTGACGCTTTGGGTACAAAACTTACAATCCTCAAGACAGTGACCACTTGAAATATTGCTAATCGCACATAAAAATACTTTCTTAGACATCTCTTCTTACTCTTTCACATAATTTTTTATGATAGTTCCAAGTTACTTCTTTGATGCGCCTTTGACAGTGGGTAATCTCCCACACATCATCACGTACATCAAGAAGCACCACTTCACTAATCGGCTTATTTCGTGCACACACTTCACCAGGGTTGATAAAAATCTCCCCTGTTATGCGACACTCCAATGAAAACTTATGGGTATGACCAAAGATAATCAGATCGGCATCCGTACTCAAAAACCATGGATGGTGCATCAACTTGATACGCAGATCACCAATCGAAAAGTAGTGTGGTTCTCGAAAGAGGTGAAACTTCTCTGTCAGTGGTGCAAGTTTACGATCATTATTACCTAGCACCGCCACATACGGCACCTTCACCTCTTCAAAATAATAGAGTACCTCTTCTCTTACAATATCTCCAGCATGAATGAGATACTCTGCACCATTTTCTAAGAGCATATCGATCGCTCTTTTGGCACGCCCTACTTTCTTATGGGTATCAGAGAGAATGCCGATCTTCATCCATCATCCATTAAGAGGAGCTACTATCCGCTGTGGCATCTTCACGATGTTTACACTTAAGACACTCATAGACATCTTTTCCTCTAAAGGTACGTCTTGCCATTGGATAGTCACACTCAGGACACTTCTTTTTTGTCACCTCAAACTTTGAAACAAAGGTACACTTAGGGTAGTTACTGCACCCAAAAAATTTACCACGCCGTGAATTACGCTCAAGCAGATCTCCCCCACACTCTGGACACTTTACATCAAGTGTTTTTGGTTTCTCAAGAGGTTTGGTATTTTTACACTTTGGATAGGCACTACACGCTAAGAAAGAGCCTCTGCGTCCACTCTTAATCACCATGGGTGCACCACACTTTTCACACACTTCATCGGTTGTTTGTGGTGTTGGCTTCTCTTCTCCCTCTTTATTGATCGCCTCAGTATAACGACATTTTGGATAGTTACTACATGCAATAAAGTCACCAAAGCGACCACTTCGCAAGAGCAGTTCACTCCCACACTCTGGACACTCTCGTCCAATGGGTTCTGCTTTTTTGAGACTTTTAATCTCCTTTTTCCCTTTCTCTACCTTTTCAATGAAGGGGGTATAGAAGTCAAGCAGAAGTTTCTGCCAATCGATCTTCTTCTCAGCCACTTCATCGAGCTTCTCCTCCATCTCAGCCGTAAAGTTTGAATCCACAATTTCAGGGAAATGTTTCTCTAAAATCTCAATCACGGTAAAAGCAATCGGAGTAGGAATGAGCTGACGCTTCTCAATCTTGAGATACTCCCGTGATACAAGGAGTGAAATGGTTGGTGCATAGGTACTTGGACGACCAATACCAAGCGACTCTAACTTTTTAATCAAACTTGCTTCGGTATAGCGTGGTGGTGGTTCGGTAAAGTGTTGATTGGCTGTCAACTTCTCCAAAGGTACTTCTTCACCCTCTTTCAGTTCAGGAAGCAGTTTATCTTTCTCATCATACCCCATCACACGGTAGAAACCATCAAAGATGAGTTTGCGCCCTGTCGCTTTGAAAACTCCATCATCACTCGCAAAGAGAATCGTTTGAGACTCTAAAATGGCATCTGCCATCTGGCTCGCTAAAAAGCGGTTATAGATCAACTTATAGAGCTTCAACTCATCAGGAGAGAGATATTGGGCAGCAATCTCTGGCGTGAAGTCAAGGCGTGTTGGACGAATCGCTTCATGCGCTTCTTGGGCACCTTTACTTTTAGAGGTGTAAATTTTTGGTTTCGATGGAAGATAGTTTTCTCCATATCGTTTCAAAATAGTCTCACGTGCCGCATCACGCGCCTCTTGCGCAATATTGAGACTATCAGTACGCATATAGGTAATAACCCCCATCTGCCCTTTGTCTGTATTGACACCTTCATAGAGCTTTTGGGCAATCATCATCGTCTTTTTAGGAGAGAAGCTTAGACGACCCGAAGCACTCTGTTGAAGCGTTGATGTCATGAAAGGGGGTGGTGTCGAACTTTTACGCTGCTTCTTTTCGATACTTTTGACATGGAAAGTTTCACCTTTGAGGGTTGCCTCAATCTCACGTGCCTCTTTCTCATTGCCAATCGTCATCTTCTCGATCTTCTGCCCTTTATACTCTATCAAGCCCGCTTCAATCTCAGGTCGAAAAATTGCATCAATGCTCCAATATTCAACCGGTTGAAAGGCTTGGATCTCCCGTTCACGATCAACAGCAATCTTGAGTGCCGCTGACTGTACACGTCCAGCACTCAGCCCCTTTTGAATTTTAGATGCTAATAATGGTGAGAGTTTATACCCCACAATACGGTCAAGCAGACGGCGTGCCTGCTGAGCATTAACCTGATCCATATTGATTTTACGGGGGTTTTCTAACGCATGTTGAATAGCACTTTTGGTAATTTCATGAAAGACAATCCGTGGCAGAGTTTCAGGATCTTTACCAATCGCTTTGGCAATATGATAACCAATCGCCTCTCCCTCACGATCCTCATCGGTTGCGATATAGATTTGATCACTCTTTTTGGCCAACTCTTTAATCTGTTTCACAATTGCACTATGGTCTCTATCGACACGATATTGTGGCTCAAACCTGTCATCTTCGATCTTAATACCGAAGCTATGCTTAGGAAGATCACGAATATGCCCCTTTGAGGCGATCACTTCATACTCTTTTCCCAAAAAGTTTTTAATTGTACGTGCTTTGGCAGGTGACTCGACGATGATAAGGTTTTTCAATGTGTTATCCTATATAATGTATGATCAATAAAAAGTCGTTGGTTGCAATTCTAACATAATGCCATCTTAAACTATTTTAAGGAATTGCCGATATTAAGACAAATAAGCTATTCAAAGGATTGAAGTATGGCAGATATGGGAGCACTCAGTACACTTGGGCTTGGTAGTGGTGTTTTAAATTATGATATTATTGATAAGCTCAAAGCTGTCGATCAAGATGCAATTATTGCACCTTTAGATAAAAAAATTGAAAATGGCCAGAATAAGGAACAGGTCTTTCAAGATATTGTTACAATGCTCAATGATATGGAAACTTCTCTCTTTGAATTGGCAGGCCCAGTTCTTTATGGCGCACGATCCATTGATGTTACAGGAAGTGATATAACAGCAACTGTTCTTGATGGTGCAATCACTCAAGAGGTTGATGTTCAAGTCAAACAACTAGCCAAAGCCGATATTAAACAGACAAAAGGGTTTGCAACTGCTGACACAGTTGTCACTGATACTGATACTGATATGACAATTACAATTGATGGTGTTGATACAACCTTTACTGTCACCGCTGGAACTACTCTAACCGAGTTAAAAGATCAAATCCGTAATGCAATGGATGGACAAGTCAATGTCACCCTCCTTAATACAGGAGATAGTACAGACCCTTATCGTCTTATTTTAAAGACAACTGAAACAGGTGCGAATCAAGCCATGAGCTTCTCCTTTAGTAATGATAATGACTTTCTAGATTTAACAGCAACTTCTGCTTCTCTGCAAGATGCCCAAGATGCCATTATTAACGTCGATGGTGTTGATATTACTCGTTCAAGCAATACAATTAATGATGCCATCAATGGTGTTACTTTAACACTTAACAGTGTTAGTACATCAACCAATCATCTCTCAATTACTCAAGACAATGAAGGAATTGCTGATAAAGTACAAGCATTTGTCGATCAATATAATGAGCTTACGACTAAGCTTTCCAATGTTACAAAGTATGATCCTGAAACGAAAGAGACAGGTGTTTTTCAAGGTGATAGCACTATTGAAGATATTAAAAGGAAGTTGACAACTATCGTCTCTGAAATTGCACCTAATGGAGAAATTTTAGCCAACTTTGGTATTGAGGTTGACAAAGATGGCGTTATGAGTTTTGATCGCTCTGTATTTATCAACAAACTTGAAACAGACACTGAAATAATTAAAGCCACGTTTGCAGGTGATACAACAACACCAGGTATTTTTGCCGATCTAAAAAGCTACCTTGAAGATGCAACAAAGTTTGGTGGCACTTTAAGCAAATATGATGAGTATCTAAAAGATAATGTCAAAAATCTTGAAGATCAAAAAACTAAAGCATTAGAACGTATTGATAGCAAATATGAAATCATGGCAAAACAGTTTATGGCATATGATGCAATGATTGCTAAAATGAATGCCTCTTTTAATACTCTTTCTATGATGATCGATGTTCAAGTTGCTAAAAAATAGACCCCTTGTGAGTACTTTTTATATTTTTTATGTAAAAAAATACTAAACTTCTTCTGCTTTTGACCGATACTTATAGTAAGAGCAAGGATGCTCTTACTATCTCACAACTAAACCAAGGAGGAAATCATGGGATTTCGTATTAATACTAACGTTGGTGCAATGAATGCACATATGTATGCATTGAGAAACTCAAAAAATCTTGATACTTCTCTTGCACGCTTAAGTTCAGGTCTCCGCATCAATAAAGCAGCTGATGATGCATCAGGTATGGCAATTGCTGACAAACTTAAAGCACAAGCGAATGGCTTGGGTCAATCTGTTCGTAATGCAAATGATGCTATTGGTCTACTTCAAACTGGTGACGGTGCACTTCAAGAGACAACAAATATTCTTCAGCGTATTCGTACGCTTGCAGTTACTGCAGCCAACGACACGCAAGATACACAATCTCGCTCTTACATTCAAGAAGAAATTAAGAGACTTGAAAGTTCATTGGGCTTTATTAATGACCAAACAAAATTTAATGGTCAATTAGTTTTCAAAAGAGGCTCAGCATTTGTCTTCCATATTGGTGCATATAAAGATGAAGTCACAAGTACTGTAATTAGTTCTGTGGGAGCAAGCGATCTTCTTGGTCAAAACCTTTTGGACGTTACAACTCGTTCAGGTGCTGAATCAGCAATCGCTGCAGTCGATGCTGCATTGAAACAAGTTGATGGTGTTCGCTCAACTATTGGTGCTGCACAAAACCAACTTGAATCTGTCATCCGAAATATTTCAGTTACTCAAGTCAATGTTACAGCAGCTGAATCTCAAATCCGTGATGTTGACTTCGCAGCTGAATCTGCAAACTTCAACAAATTCAATATCCTCGCACAGTCTGGTTCATATGCAATGAGCCAAGCAAATGCTGTTCAGCAGAATGTTCAGCGACTACTTCAGTAGTAACAAATATTAAACACCTTTTATGGCATCCGAAGAATAATCTTCGGATGCTCCTATTCAACTTTTAAATATAGCTCGTTTATGTAACCATTAACTACAAAGTAATTTATATTATAAGTTTATTTAATTCTATTAAAAAACCTCTTATAGAACTTTATAGCCTAATACTTTTCTATATTGATGACTGCATTTGTTTTTCTTCAACAATTTACTACTTGGTCATATTTTTAAAGAAAATTTTTTTAGGGAAGTATTATTATATAAATCTAAAGGTGATAAGGATCGGTAAAGTAAAAGCCTACATAAGTTTTTTAGCGATAATTGCGTGGTAATTTTCATCATCACTAATAGGATATATTCCTTAACTCACCCTCTCTTTTTTTAAAGTATTTTATTGCATAGTCAACTGGATATAGTTCACAGAACTCCTGAGCCCGCCAGATTATTCAAGTAATTTTACCACAGTTGACTACTTTTTTATTATACTTTAAATTTCAATCAACTATTCAAGTTTTATTAGATACATCTATTGTATTTAAAAAATCTTCTAAATAATTTTTATAATAACGAACTATTCTTTCAAGCTGAAAAACAAACTCATTTTTCAAATATTTGATATGTTTTTTAGGATTATCTATCTCCTTGGTATTAATTGCATCAAAAAGATAGCCACTAATGAATTTCAAATAAAGTGTAATAATATTATTAGTATCATTTGCAGCTTCTTCTTCCCCATCAGCTAATATATCTAAAAAAACACCCAAAAGGTCATAATGAAAATAATCAAGTGAGGTATACTTTTTATGTTTAAAGTTTTTTAAGATCTTTAAAACATTTTCTGCATACGTAATACGTTGACGAATACTATTAATTTCATCTTCTGTTAACTCTTTTTCTGATGCACGTTCACAAGTCTCTTTTAACTCTAAACGAATTTCTTTAGTTTTATAAAAAGACTCTATTCCCTGTAACTCTTCTATTCGAAGCGGTAGCATCTTGAATTTTAGCACCATCACTTAAATTATATAAATGTGTACTATCTTTTTTCAATGCCAATACAATATTAGAAGCTTCTCGTTGTGCCTCATAAAAATAGTGGGTCGTCGGTATAGTTTGTCTAAAATTTCCTTCTGTTTCAAATACAGTTTTTTTATAGTCAATCATCTCACCAAGCTCAACTTTTTTATCTACATCAAGCTTTTTAGCATAGGCATGATCCGCTATATGGGTTGCACCACTTTCTGGATCAAGAGCTAAATCCAATCCTAATAGATAAATCTCTTTTGCTTGTAAATAGAGTGCTAAAGCCAATCCTTTTAACCCAACATTTGATGCAGACAATGATATAAAATCTTTTTTAATATTTTCAACTCCTTGAATCATATAAATATTCTCTTGTTTGAATGCTTTCATAAAGTCAGGATAAGTAAATGATGAGAAAAATAAGAGAGTATCTTTAAAGAAGTCCATTGAAGAGACCTTTTCTATATGTCTCATACTAGGTTCAAACCCATCAACATGGACAAGTATGTCGGGAACGATATTCTCTTTTTCAAGAGTACTCATTAATGCTGTTACTGCAAAGATAATAAAATGATCTTGATTTTCTTTAATCCATTGAAGATTTTTTTGAAATG
>QNYO01000045.1 GCA_003978765.1 Hydrogenimonas sp.
AATCTATTGGCTTCAATAATATTGTTTGCTTGATCATGAAAGTTTTTGATGATTCTTGCAGTTTCTCTATTAGCAACACTAATCATTTGCCTATTTTTTTTATTAGAGTTAATATCCAAAAAATCTGCTTCATCCTTAAAAACTGCTTCTCTTAAATTCAATTGTCCTTCTACTGTAGTGTCTCTAAAGATAGCCTTATCTGTAAATTTTGTATTTTTAAAATCTAAATCAGACTCAAAAGTTGCTTCTGCAAAAATTACGATATCCTCAAAATGAGCCTTTTCAAAATGAGCATTTTGAAATTTTGTACCAGTAAAATCAGCAAAACCTTTAAAGTTTGTATTATAAAAATTTGCTTTTCCACGAACAGAACAATTTTTAAATATAAACTCTTTATGAAATTCAGATTCTGAGAAATCTATATCTTTACAGTTATCAAACTCTATACTACTCTCAAAAATAGATTGATTAAAGTTCAATTTTTTATTGAAAAAACCACAATGAGTAAACTTAACTTTAGACTCATTCATAGTACTTAGTGCTATACCATTTTTAAACTTACATTTGTCAAATACTATTTCTCGTTTAAAGTGATACTTTTTAAAATTTGCGAAATCTAAGAATGTACAGCTTATAAATTTTATAGATAATTTATTAATTATTTTATTAATATCTTCTATATAGTCTTGTGGAGTTTCAAACACACCATACGAATAAAAATTTGTTCCTAAATCTTCTATATTATCTACATATGGATTATATTCGACTTCTTTTTGAAAAGCTGGAAAAATAACACCTTCATAACTGTGATTAAAATCATATAAATCACCTAATAAATCAAGCTTATATAAGCTATCAAGCTCATCTTGAATATACTTCCAAAATTTATCTACTTTTTTCTCATTCCAATCTTTTTCGCCATTTGAACTAATAACATACCAATCATTTTCTTTTTTCTCACAATGTAAGATACACCTCTTTTGTTCTATATCAAAATATTTCTCATCAACCTCTTCATCACAAACAGAGCAAATAAACCCTCCATTCAAAACTATTCTCCTATAAAGATTTTATACTTACCATTTGCTTTACTTTTCCAAAGTAACCATTTAACTCATTCAAAAAAATAATATTGATTTTATTAAAAAATAACTTTTTTTGTAATAAAAATAGGAACTTTTTTACACCTTCACCCGATCCTGCAATGCACGTGAGAGTGAGAGCATATCGATATTCTCCAAACTTACACCTGTTGGAACACCTTGGGCAATCTTTGTAAAGATTAGGTTGTAATCTTTCAGTTTCTCTTCGATAAAGAGGATCATCGCATCGGTGGCAATGCTTGGCGTGAAGGCAAAAATCACCTCTTCTACGCCCTCTTCGATACGTTTTGCCAACTTTCCACTATCAAGATGTTCGACAGACTCTACAACAAAGTAGGTACCGTCATACTCTCCCCCTGCCTCAATTTGCAAAATATCTTTTGCATGTTCGACAATACAGAGCTTGCTATGGTCACGTGTCATATCTGAACAGACTGGGCAAAGCTCATCTTCACTCATCGCCCCACACCGTTCGCATCGCTGAATCTTCTGCACCGCCTTTTCAATCGCATGGGCAATCTTCATCGCCGCAAAATGATCCTCTATCGCCATATAGTATGCCATCCGTTGTGCCGACTTTTTCCCAATCGACGGGAGTGCTTCAAGGGCACTTACCAAATTTTCAAAACTCTCAATCTTATTTTTCATAGTAACAGCTCTATCCTCTTTCTAAACCTTATCGATGATCTTTTATCAAGACTTTTTCGTGCTAAAACTAACCGCGATTATACTGAAAATATGATAAAATCGCAGGCGGAATTTAATACTTCTATCCCTACAAGATATAATCGATCAGGAGCCATTTTGACTGAACTTAGCTATTATGAAATACTTGAAATCGAACGGACTGCAACACAAGATGAGATTAAAAAAGCCTATCGTAAGCTGGCACTAAAGTACCATCCAGACCGTAATCCGGATGACAAAGAGGCCGAAGAGAAGTTCAAACTCATCAATGAGGCTTACCAAGTTCTCAGTGATGAGAAGAAACGTGCCGTCTATGACCGCTATGGTAAAGCAGGTCTTGAGGGGCAAGGCTTCCACGGCTTTGAAGGACAAAGCTACGACGATATTATGGATGATTTAAGTGCCATTTTCGAGTCCGTATTTGGCGGTGGCTTTACAGGTCGAAGAGCAAGCCGTGGTTCAGGAGAAAAGTACAACCTTGACCTATCGGCACAGATGGAGATCAGCTTTAAAGAGGCAATTTTTGGATGCCAGAAAGAGCTGAAGTACCACTACAAAAAGCCGTGTGAACCGTGTAAGGGTACGGGTGCCAAAGATGGTGCTGTCACCACATGTGAGTATTGTAATGGTCAAGGACAGGTCTATATGCGTCAAGGCTTCATGACCTTTGCACAAACCTGTCCACAGTGTCACGGTAGCGGTCAATCGATTAAAGAGAAGTGCCCAAGCTGTTCGGGATATGGTTATGAAGAGGTTGAAACAACCATTACTGTCGATATTCCAGAAGGCGTTGACGATGGTAACCGCCTACGCATTCCAAATGCTGGAAATATGGCAGTAGATGGTCGCCGTGGTCACCTCTATATCACCTTCTATGTTGAAGAGGATGAACACTTCATCCGCCATGGTGATGATATCTACCTTGAAGTACCTGTTTTCTTTACACAGGCTGTCTTAGGTGATACGATTGAAATCCCAACACTCCGTGGAAAAAAAGAACTCAAGTTGCCACAAGGGGCTAAAGATAAACAGCAGTTTGTCTTTAGAGGTGAAGGTATCCGTAATGTCCACAGTGGACAGCTTGGAAATCTGATTGCACAGATTACGATTGTCTATCCAAAATCACTCAACGATAAGCAAAAAGAGCTATTAAGAGAGTTGCAAGAGAGTTTCGGTATCGAATCAAAACCGCATGAAAGTATCTTTGAGTCAGCCTTTGAGAAGATCAAAGGGTGGTTTAAAAAGTAGTCGCTTTCACGCTACCACTTAGGGAGGGCTAACAGCCCTCCTCTTCTTCTACTTCTCTTTTTTGATCGGTAAAAGCTCACGTTTACGATACGCTAAAAGAATCGTCACTGCCACAACTACAACTACATAATAGACAAATGTTGGAATCGGTACAGGGTCACCTTTTGCATAAGAGTGCATGCCTGAAAGATAGTAGTTGACACCAAAATAGGTCATGACAACCGAGCTAAATGCCAAAAGTGATGCAACATTGAAGGCAAAAATACCCTTCATCGACTTAATAAAGCGCAGGTGAACCACAACCGCATAGATAAGAATTGTGACCAGTGCCCATGTCTCTTTTGGGTCCCATCCCCAGTAGCGTCCCCAACTCTCATTCGCCCAGACACCACCTAAGAAGTTTCCAACGGTCAAGAGTGAAAGCCCAAAAATGAGGCTCATCTCATTGATATGGGTCAATTCACGGATTGAGTATTCGATATTGGTACGATTCTCACCATGTTTAATGATGTAGAGCCAAAGGGTAATAAATCCAAGCAGTGCACCCAACCCAAGGAAACCGTAGCTTGCCGTAATAACAGCCACGTGAATCATAAGCCAATAGGATTTCAAAACAGGTACAAGGTTGGTAATCTCTGGATCCAACCAGTTAAGGTGGGCAACAAAGAGAATCAAGCCCGACAAAATCCCTGTCGCCGCTAAAGTAATCGGTGACTTTTTAGAGAAGATAAAGCCTGCTAAGAGTGTTGCCCATGCGATATAGAGCATCGACTCATACCCATTACTCCACGGTGCGTGACCTGAAATATACCATCGAAGTCCAAGCCCTATGGTTTGAACCAAAAAGCCTGCAACCAAAACAGCCATTGCAATACGAACAGGCCACTTAAGATGGAACTTTGGCTTGATAATATGGGCAATGGTGAGCATCAAAAGGATAAAACCGATACCCAAATAGAGCGGTATTAAGCGTTGGAAAGGCTTCATCTCATTCATCCAAAGCTCTGCTTCAATACGCCCTTTGGTGGGAATGATTGCCGCACCATAAAATTGTTGATACTCTTTAATCACCTCCAACGCTTTATCTGCTTTGCTCCAGTTCCCATCGGTCAATGCACCATCAATATTATTGAAATAGTTTGCAAGAATCGCTTGAACAAACCTTCCATTCTTCTCATTAAACTGTTTCATCGCATCAAGCGGTGCATACCAGCGTCCTGTCTTATCTTTCGGATTCGGGAAGATACGCAGGAGTGATCCGGTAAAGGTCATATACATCACGTTGACCCGCTCATCAACCTTTAGAATCTCTTTATCAAGCTTCGTACGCTCTGCTGGACGCTTACGGGTAATCTCTTCGACCAGTGTACCGAGTTTATAGCTCTCTTTTTGTGAAAAGTCGAAAAAGTCGTTAAAAGTTGCATATTTGAGCTTTTTATCGATACCGATAATATCATTTACACCTGGTAAGGAGATCTTAATCATCGGTATATTCTGCCAATGCTCTGGGCGGATAATCATACTTAAAAAGATTTGATCCGCTTCAAGCCCAAAGTGCTCCTCTTTTCGACTGATTTTGCGTAGAACCTCTCGTGCCAATGTATCAACTGGCTCAATCCGCCCCCCATTATCTTGCACCAACAGCTCACCAAACTTTTCGGCATGTGCTTTTGGAATGACAGGTAGATCTTTGGGGCGTTCAATCTCACTCGCATAACTTGGAAGTGCAAAGATGCTTGAAAGTGCTAAAACCGCAATCAGTGAGGCACACTTTTTAGAGAGTTTCTGAAGATCACGCGCACGACGCATCAAAGTTTGGAATCGGCTTGAATAGGTCAACATCGAGCCAAACATACCAATGGCAAGAAGCAGATACCCCAAATAGGTTGGCAGTGTTCCTGGGTCATGGTTTACAGACAAAATGGTTCCTTTCTCATCCATATCATAGGAGCTTTGGAAGAAGCGGTAGCCTTGATAATCAAGGACATGGTTCATATAGATACGATATGGCATCTTCACCCCATTTTTTGGATCGATCACAATCACTTCACTCGCATACGAAGATGGACTCATTGATCCAGGATAACGTTCAAGCTGGAAGTCAACCAGTTTTAATGCAAATGGAAGGTGAATCATACGTGCACCGTAGCTGACGGCAAGTGTCCAATCTTTCAACTGCACATGGACAGGATCACCCGGCTGTCCTTTGGCTCCAAAGACCGTGACAACCTTTGAAGTATCCCCCATCGTCAACTTCAACTCCACAGCATCGAGCATACTACGCATCATTGGTCCACTCTGCTTACTATCCGCACTGCTTACAACAATTTTAGCGTGTGGCAATGCCTGCTTAATAACAAAGTTAACACCTGATGTACTATAAAGATGGCGTGTTTTAAGCTCTTGATCACCCGCTTCAAGCATACCAGAGCTTCGGTCGCTCATACGTAAATATTGAAGCACAAAAGGGAGTTTTGCTTGGAGTTTATCGCCATCCATATGGATCTCTATAATCGGTTTACTGCTCTGAACATGAACTTCAAAAGCGATCACAAAAGATGGTGTTTCAAAACTCTCACCCGCTTTGAGTGTCACCTGCTGAGGCTTCTCACCCGATGCAATCATTAATGAGATAATCGGTCCACCCGACTGATCGACAACAATCTTTTCGGTCGCATTAGGAATATAACGTAAAACTTCAAGGGTCACTGTCTCATCACCAAAACGGATATCCTGCTCCATATGGTTGCTTCCGATCTTAGAGAAGAGAACAGGCTTGGCATACATCAAATGTTTACCATCTTTGACAGCTTTAATCTGAAGATAGGTACGATCACTAATAATCGTATTGCTGGTTTGACCTTCACGAATATGCATCATCCCTTCATAACCGATATAACGGGTAATCGCCGCACCAATAAGAATCACAATAAAGGCGGCATGAAAAACAAAGACAAGACGCTTTCCTGCACGCCACATGCGGTAACGAATGATATTGGCAATCAAATTGATTGTCAGGAGCAGTAAAAGAAACTCAAACCACCGTGCATTATAAACCAATGCTTTTGCCGTTTGGGTTCCATAATCATTCTCAATAAATGTGGCGGCACCAATCGAAAAGGCAAACACCAGCATCAGTATGATTGCACTATGCATCGAGAGGATATACTCAAAGAGTTTTTTCATGTTACAGACTCCAGTCATTTTAATCTTGTTATGGTAGCATATATTTCATCAAGTTATTTATAAAAATATGCTAACTAATTTTTTAACCTCTATTTTAGGTCACTCCAGCGTTCACCAATCTTAATACTTGTTGTCAATGGTACACGCAACGTAGCTGCTTTCTCCATCATCTCTGAAAATCTTTTTGACAACGCTTCAGCCTCTTCAGCTCTGATTTCAAAGATCAATTCATCGTGAATCTGCAACAAAATCACAGCGGGTAGTTGCTCCTCTTTAATGGTGCGATGAATATCAAGCATGGCACACTTAATCAAGTCTGCTGTACTTCCTTGAAAAACCGTATTTCCCGCTTCACGCAGATAAGCCGCCAACTGCATCGCATTGGCATGTTCAAAATCGAAGTAACGACGACGACCTAAAAGTGTCTCAACATAGCCCTGCTCTTTGGCTTTGGTCTCAATCGATTCAAGAAATGATTTAACCGTTGGAAATGAGGCAAAGTAGTTTTCGATAATCACTTTTGCCTCTTTGGTTGAGATCCCCAGTGTCTGTGCCAACTTACGACTTCCCATACCATAGAGGAGTCCAAAATTGACCGTTTTTGCGATATGGCGTTTCTCTGCCGCCTCTTCTGGACCAAAAAGCTTAATCGCAGTCTCCATATGAATATCTTTATTTTCGGCAAATGCTTCTGTTAAGACAGGATCGCCAGAGAAGTGTGCCAAGAAACGGAGCTCAATTTGTGAATAGTCGATCCCTACAAGTAGCTTACCTTCACTTGCTACAAACCCTTCACGAATCCGTCTCCCCTCTTCTCGTTTCACAGGGATATTCTGCAGGTTCGGGTTCTTACTACTCAAACGTCCCGTTGCAGTACCAGTTTGAATAAATGAGGTATAGATACGGTGGCTCGAGTCACTCTTTCCAAGCTTAAGCAGTGGCTCAATATAAGTACTCATCAGCTTATGCAGTTCACGATAATCAAGAATCTTTGGAATAATCGGATGAGCCTCTTTGAGGGAGTCAAGCACCTTCTCATTGGTACTATAACCGGTTTTAGTCTTTTTACCCGCTGGGAGTTCAAGTACCTCAAAGAGAATATGCCCCAACTGTTTAGGAGAGTTGATATTAAAGGTTTGACCTGCCAACTCATAGATCTGTTGGGTCAATTCGCTCAAACGTTTGGCTGTCTCCTCTTTTAAAGACTCAAAACGATCAATATCGATGGCGATACCATGATGCTCCATACAGATGAGAAGATTAACAAAAGGGTACTCCACTCTCTTTGCCTCATCAACCAGATGCTCTGCCCCTTGCAGTTTCAACATCTCCATCAATTTAAAGTAGAGGCGATAACTCATCCAAGCATCTTCAGCCGCATACTTGGTTGCCTCTTCAAGAGGAACGGTACTAAAGTTCTCTCCCTTTTTGACAGTATCTTTAAAGGCAACCATCTCATGATCGAAATAGCGCAGTGCCAAACGATCAAGCCCCACAGCACCCTCTGGATCAACCAACCATGCCAAGAGCATGGTATCGGCATACGGCTCAACCTCTTCAAATCCAAAGACCCGATACAAAAGCCCCAAGTCAAACTTCATATTGTGACCGAAGAAGCACTTTTTCAAAAGTATCTCAAATGCTCTTTTCGCATCCTCAAAGGCAATTTGCGTCCCAACCCCAAGATAGTTATGTGCTACAGGAACATAGTAGGCTCTATCATCTTCAAAGCAGAAGCTAAACCCTACAAGCTCAGCACTTTTGGTATCGAGTCCATCGGTTTCAGTATCAATTGCCACCAATCTATCGTCATCAATCTTCTCTAAAATCTCAAAAAGCTTGTCACAATCATCGATCAAAATCGCCTCAAAGGTGCAAGCCTCTTTTTTACGCTCTGTCACAGTGGTTTGTTCAACCTTTTGTCCAAGACGGCGTAGAATGTTGCGAAGTTCATACCGCTCAAGCTCATCTTTAATCTTTAGCAGTGGATCACTCGGTGGCATACGAAATGCAGTTAAGTCGCAATTATCAAAGATATCATCACGCAGTGTGACAAGTGCTTGACTACGATAGGCATCATCTTTATGCTTTATGAGTAGATTTTTGATCCGTTCTGGTTTTACCTCATCAATATGTTCATAGATACCATCAAGTGTCTCAAACTGAGTCAACAACTTTACAGCTGTTTTGGGACCAATCCCAGGAACTCCTGGAACATTATCGGCACTATCACCAATGAGTGCCTGATAATCGACAAATTGTCGGGGGTGGATGCTATATTTTTGCAAACACGCCTCTTCGTCAATCTCTACCTTCTTCATCGGATCAAAAAGGACAACCCGTCCATCATCAATAAGTTGGTAGAGATCTTTGTCGTGACTCACAATGCGAACTTTGATCCCCTGCTCTTTGGCACACTTCACCATCGAGGCGATCACATCATCCGCTTCATAATTTTCAAGGCTCAATTTACTAAGCCCCATCTTCTCAATCCACTCAATCGCCACAGGCAACTGCTGTTTCAACTCTGGTGGTGCTTCGGGTCGTTGGGCTTTATAGTTGGGATCAATCGTTTGACGAAAGCTTGGTCCTGGTGCATCGAGAGCAAAAAGAAGATAGTCGGTCGGATACTCTTTCTCTAAGTTATGGATGAGATTGGCAAATCCTGTTAAGAGACCTGTTGGAAACCCTTCAGAGTTTTTCAATGGTGGAAGGGCATAGAAACTTCTAAAAAAGAATCCAAATGTATCGATAATGGTTAATGTTTTCAAGACAAAATCCTTTTAAGCTCTTTTTTCAAAAATTCTCCCGTATAACTTCCCGTTTTCTCTGCTGTTTTAGCAACCTCTTCAGGGCTTCCCACAGCAACAACTCTTCCCCCTTTGCTACCACCTTCAGGTCCCATATCGATAATATAGTCAGCATTTTTGATCAGATCGAGGTTGTGTTCAATCACCAAAACCGTATTTCCAAGGTCAGTGAGGTGGTGGAGTACCTTTGTTAAACGATCAACATCGGCAAAGTGGAGCCCTGTTGTTGGTTCATCAAGGATATAGAGGGTATTGCCTGTATCGCGTCGGCTCAACTCTTTAGCCAACTTAATCCGTTGGGCTTCACCCCCTGAGAGTGTCACAGCATTTTGACCAAGTGTAATGTATCCCAAACCAACATCTTGCAGTGTCTTAAGCTTTGTAAAGATTTTTGGAATATTCTCAAAGAAGTGGAGTGCTTCATCGACACTCATTGCCAAGACATCGGCAATATTTTTCCCCTTATAGGTGATCTCCAAAGTTTGTGGATTGTAGCGTTTGCCTTGGCATGCATCACACTTGACCATAATGTCGGGCAAAAAGTGCATCTCAATCTTAATCTCCCCTTCACCTTGACACTTTTCGCACCGCCCCCCTTTGACGTTAAAGCTAAAGCGTCCTGGCTTGTATCCACGAATCTGTGCCTCTTTGGTCTTGACAAAAAGTTGGCGAATCTCATCCATCACACCCGTATAGGTTGCAGGGTTGGAGCGTGGTGTTCGCCCAATAGGACTCTGGTCAAGGTAAATCACCTTATCAAAATGCTCAAGCCCTACAATCTCGACACCATCAACCTTTTGTACCTTCTTAGCACGATTCAAAATCTCTTTAGCGGTTGGTAAAAGTGTCTGAAGAATCAAAGAGCTCTTACCACTACCACTCACCCCTGTAATACAGACCAAATTACGCAGAGGGATTTTGGTAGAGAGATTTTGGATATTGTTGATCGTGACATTCTTAATCTCCAACCACTCCTTCTGCTCCCGACGGTAGAAGTACTCAATCTTTTTGCGCCCCGTCAAATAGTGTGCAGTGAGTGTATCAGCTTTTTTAAGCTCATCTAGTGTCCCAGCAAAGATCACCTCACCACCAAACTTTCCAGCTCCCGGTCCAATATCGACAATAAAGTCTGCCGCTTCGATTGTCTCTTTGTCATGCTCAACGACAATAACACTATTCCCCTTCTTCTGAAGCGACTTTAGGGTACGAATAAGCTTTTGGGTGTCACGTTCATGCAGTCCGATACTCGGCTCATCCAAAACATACATCACTCCTGTCAAGCCACTTCCAATTTGGCTGGCGATACGAATCCGTTGCGCTTCCCCTCCACTGATTGTTCGGGCATCACGCCCCAGTGTCAAATAGCCCAACCCCACATCATAGAGGAAAAAGAGACGCTCTTGAATCTCTTTTAAAATTGGGGTGGCAATCATCTTTTGCTGATCGGTTAAATCACTAAAGTTCTCTTCATTGTGGAAAAATTCATAACAGTTTTCAATCGGCATATCGATAATTTCAGCAATGGTCTTACCCCCAACACGAACCGCCAATGATTCAGGTTTGAGGCGATGCCCGTTACAGCTATCACACACCTTTTCGGTCATATACTCACCAAACTCTTTATCCTCTTTGAGCATATCGTAAGAGATTTTGATAATACCTGGCCATACCCGCTCCAAGCGATGACGCTTCCATGTAAAGCTCACCTTATCTGGCGTACCATAAAGGATCTGCTTCTGCTGATGGGGTTCAAGCGCTTCATACGGCATATTGATATCGATACCAACGGTTTCACAAAAGGCTTTAAGAAAACCGAAGTAGTACCCTTTGTTAAATCCATAAAGTGTTTTGATGGCTCCTTCAGCAATGCTTAGGTGAGGGTCGATGACACGACTCAGATCAAGGGTGTAGCGAAGCCCTAACCCATCACAGGTGGGACATGCCCCTTTGGGAGAGTTAAAAGAGAAACTCAATGGCTCAAGAGGATCGAAGCTCACTTTACAGTGAAAACAGGCCAAATGCTCGCTATAGTGGATAAGGGGTGCTGTATTCATATCTTCATGATTGAGCACCTCAATCTCCACTTCACCATAACTCTCACTCAACGCCTTCTCAATATCTTGAGCAATCCGCTCTTTTGCCCCCTCTTTGACTGCTACACGGTCAATCACTGCTTTGATCGTATGCTTTTTGGTCTTACTTAGCTCTACATCCTCATCCAAGCGTACCATCACACCATCGATATGGGCACGCACATACCCTTTGTGACGTAGTGATTCGATCAGATCCGCAAAGCTCCCCTTCTTTTCACGCACAAGTGGTGCCATAATGACCAGTTTTGAGCCTTCTGGAAGCTTAAGGACTTGATCGATAATATCACTCGCACTCATCTGTGAGATGGGGCGACCACAGAGGTGACAATACTGCTTACCCACCCGTGCATAGAGCAGGCGAAGATAGTCGTAGATTTCAGTAATTGTCCCCACCGTTGAACGGGGGTTTTTCGATGTAGTCTTCTGATCGATGGCAATCGCAGGTGTCAACCCCTCAATCTTATCCACATCGGGTTTACCAACACGATCAAGAAACTGTCTTGCATAAGATGAGAGTGATTCGATATAACGGCGTTGTCCCTCGGCATAGAGGGTATCAAATGCCAATGTACTCTTTCCGCTACCACTTAAACCTGTAAAAACCACCAACTTATTTTTCGGTATCTCCAAGTTAACAGACTTGAGATTATTCTCTTTGGCACCGAAAATTTTAATTGTATCCAAGGGATTCTACTCCTATCACATTTATTTTTAAAAGCATTAAAGACCCAATACCTTCTTAAGCATCAAAACCAAAATGACCACATAGAGTGCAATCAATGCACGTTTATACTTTTGGTTACCTGTTCGATCGGCCAGCCAGATACCCACTTGTACACCTACTAAGGAGGCGATACCGATTAAAAAGCCGTGCCAATAGTCGATATGCCCAACCATTGAGAGACTGATAAAGCCAGAGATCGAAGAGAATACCACAAAGAAGAGACCTGCTGAAACCGCCTTTTTGAGTGGATAGTGCAATACCCCCACCAAAATAGGTGTCAATAGAATCGATCCACCAATTCCCATTGAAATAGCAAAGAGTCCAATCACAGCCCCTACACTTGCTAAAAGAAAGGGTGAAAGGGTATGCTCCTCTTCACCTTCTGTTGAAGCTGGCACCTTAAAAAAGCGATAGAGTGCAAAGAGTACAACCCCAACAAACATCGACTCTAAGACAATTTCGGGAACGGTTTTGACCAACCAACCACTTCCAAGGGCCCCTGCAAAACCACCAAGACCTATCACCAATCCCTCTTGAAAATTGAGGTGTCCTTTTCGGTGATTGAGCCATGAACCGTAGAGTGAGCTAAAGACCATCTGCATCACAGAGATACCGACGGCTGTCTTGATGTCAAAGCCCAGTAACATCAGTGTTGGTACAAGCATCGTACCGCCACCGATACCGAAAAACCCCGACATACCACCAATTACAATACCGACAAGAATCAGCAAAATTTCCATCTCTATCCTCAGAAAAAAGTCATCTATTATACTCAAATCGGATTGAATCGGTCGATACCATTAATGCGTAATTTAAATTTTTTATTCTATAATCAAACACCATTTACCTAAAAAGGGGAAGATTTGATCGATCGATTCTATCATCGTCCT
Organism: Hydrogenimonas sp.; assembly: GCA_003978765.1. Taxonomy (GTDB): domain Bacteria; phylum Campylobacterota; class Campylobacteria; order Campylobacterales; family Hydrogenimonadaceae; genus Hydrogenimonas. The sequence continues at coordinate 12,742 of QNYO01000045.1, forward strand.
CTAAACCATTTTTACAATACGCCGATTATGGGCACAATCCCTTTCGACAGTCCACTTTTTAGGTCTTAAAACTTTAGAACGAAAAGATGAAATCATTATGAATTGTTGCAATTGCTAAAAGGGTCTGAATGAATCAAACACATACAATAGAAGAAAAAAAGAGAGAGTTGCAACTCGACTTTGAAAAGCTTTTAGATATAGAGGTCGAGATTAGTGCCTACCTTGGTGAAACAGAACTATCACTTAACGATATTTTACACTTAAATGTCGGTTCTGTCATTGACCTCAAAAAACCTGCTGGTGAGAGTGTCGAAACCTATGTGAATGGGCGTATTATCGGTAAGGGCGAAGTGATGGTCTATGAACAGAATCTTGCGATTCGAATCAATGAAATTCTTGATGCCGATGCTGTCATCTACTACCTCTCTAAAGAGAAGAAATAGCCATGCGATTCCTTCTGGTTTTCGCACTCTTTACACATACTCTATTTGCTTCCTTACTCCTTAACCAAAAACTTTCTCAAGATCCAAACCAAATCGATCTTCTCCTCTCTTTTGATACCCCCTTTTCAGGTACCGTCTCCAAACAGATTGAAAAAGATGGAACGATTACAATTCTTTTAAGCAATACTGATCTTCAAAAACCTTTTGAACAGAGTTTGCAACAAAGCTTCCTTCAATCGATCACCCTCCATACCCAATCCAACCACACAACTGCGATCCAACTCAAGCCGTCACAGAGCCATCATCTATCGGTCAAAGCGATTAAAACAGCCGATGGCTTTAACCTACGCCTTCGTATCACACCATTAGAGAATCCATCGATACATGAGGGATCGGGGATGATGGCTCTAAAGACTGTTGTCAATACCCCCAAACCACTTCAAACCCTCGATGATCGAGAGACTCTCCCAGGTTGGCGATACTGGAGTGTTCTTGGAGTCCTCTTTCTTCTTCTTTTCATCTTATGGCGTATCAAAAAGAGAGGTGTTCCATCCTTTTTACAACATCGCTGGCTCTTTCCTTCAGCCTACTCTACTCAAAAACCTACTCATGAGGCAACCATTCGCTACCAAAAACCGCTCGATCCAAACAATCGACTCCTCCTTTTAGAGTTTGCTGATAAGCAGTATCTTATGGTTGTTGGTACCACCAACCTACTCCTTGATACATTTAACACTCAAAAGCAAGAGCCAAATGAAGATAACCCCAACACTTTTTCTCACCTCCTCAATGCCAGCCAAGAGGAGCTTGAAGCCTTTTTACAAGAGAACCATTCAGAGGCGTATGAAGCCTTTAAAACTCATGCGAATAGAGAGAAGTAAACCGTTATAAAAATTCAGAAGAAAAAGCCCCGCCAAAGGCGGAGCAGAGATTAGTGAAGGTCAGGTTTTGGAGTATCGTTGGTGCTTGCAGGAAGTTCAGGGTAGCGAATCTCTGGTTTTTTACCTGTTAAGGCACCAAAGAAGGTTTTAATCTTTTCAGCCTCTTCATCGCTAATCTTCACACCAAGCTGGGTTTCACCCATAATCTTAATCGCCTCTTTAATATCCCAAACTGCACCATTATGGAAGTATGGACGTGTTTGAAGGATATTGCGTAGTGTTGGGGTTTTTACCAATCCATTCTTATCCCCTTTAAAGTCACCAATGTTGGCATACTTATAGGTTCCAACCGCTGGGAATGGTTGCATGCTTCCACCCAATCCAACACCATTGTGACAGCTCACACACCCTTTATCGATAAAGACTTTCAGCCCCTCTTTCTCCTCTTCAGTGAGAGCCTTATCATTTCCATTCAAGAAGTCATCATAGCGTGATGGTGTGACAAGTGTGCGTTCAAAGACAGCAATCACATCAGCAACATCTTTAAATGTTGGTTTGAAGTTTGGATCGTTGTAAGCATCTTTAAAGGCTTCAACATAAGCAGGAATAGAGTTAATGACCTTTTCAACATGCTCTTGCGTTGCTGCCATTTCAGGTGCTGCTTGAATTGGACCTTGTGCCTGGTCTTCAAGATCTGGACTGCGTCCATCCCAGAACTGCTTTTGCATAAAGACGGCATTATAGACAGTTGGAGAGTTAAGATGGTGTGGATTGGATCGCCACTTATGCCCTGTTGCAACATCGACACCATCAACACCACCGGTTGCAAGGTTATGGCAGGAATTACAACTAATCAATCCACTCTTACTCAAACGTGGATCAAAATAGAGCATTTTACCCAATGCAACCTTTTTCTCAGTGATTGGGTTTTTAGGGTTGTCAATCAATTGATAAAGTTCTGCTTGATTATCTGGAATTGGTTTTAAACCAGCATTTTTTGCTTTTTCAATTAATGTATCTGACGCAATCGAACTAATACCAAATAGCGAAAAGATTGTGAGTGTTAGTGCCATCTTTTTCATATTCCTGCTCCTTTAAAGTTTTTTTAGAATCATATCATCAAAAAATGAATATTTTCCTAAATAAAATGATTTATTCCCATTGATATAAATTCATTGGTGTATCATCACGATTTGCCCACTCTCGCATCGAAGCATCATAGAGTTTTGCTTTTGAAAAGCCCAATAGACGGTGCAGAACAAAGTAGTTCATTGAAGTTTCCAAACCACCTGTACAGTAGGTAATCACCTCTTCTTTAGGGTCAAGTTTCATCCCATCAATCAACATCTCCCGAAGAAGAGGAGTCGGTTTCATAGTACCATCACCATTGAAACTAAACTTCCAAAAGTAGCTACTTGCACCGCTAATATGACCAGCACGCTTTAAGACCGGTTGCTTTCTCGCACCAAAGTAAAAAATAGGTGGACGGGCATCGAGCATACGGACTTTTCCGATACGTGCTTTCACACCTTCAAGATCGATAACCAATTCGGGATGATAAACTGCTCTGAAATCCCCTACTTTGACCACAGATTTTGTCGTAGAAACTTTTTCACCCGCTGATTTCCATGCTTTTAGTCCACCATCTAATATCGCCGTATTTTTCAATCCGTACAACTCCATTGCCCAAATCACATAGGAGGGTTTGAGCATATCTTTACTATTACTATGGTGTGAATAGAGCACCACTTTACTATTGTGATTAATCCCTAAAGCACGCATATGTGCTTCAATCTCTTTTAATGAGCGAACCAGTGCAAAGGTACCATGTACCTTACGCCACTTTCCAATACCGCTATGTACAGCACCTGGGATATGCTCTTTTTTATAAAGTTTACGGGATGAGACATCAACAATCACAAGATCTTTATCGTGCAGATGCACTTTTAACCAATCAACACTCACCAATGGCTCCATAGCAAAGAGTGAGAGTGTCATCACGACCATCATCCATAACTTTTTCATTCCATTACCCCCTTTTGATCAAATGGCTAAAGATCCATTGTATCCTTAATCTGTTGAATAAATGCCGTAATATCTTCATGAAGTGCTACCAGATCCTCTTCATGCTCCACTTCATCAGCCAAAATCTGATTCACCATATCGTAGGTGACAACATCTTTTCCTTGGGTCACTTCAGAGAGTTGACTATAAATCCCAATAGCACACTGTTCGCCCTTAATGGCATCTTCTAAAATCTTTACAACATCAAAGTTGGTTGGTGCATCATAACCGCAATGGGTCTGTTCAAACCACTCACGTGGATCAAGGAGTGGCGTACCACCCAACTGTATAATACGGTTTGCAATCAAACCAGCATGACGCAACTCATCCATAGCATGTTGATCTAGCTCCACGACCACAGCATCTTTCATAATGCCTTTAATTACTTTACTCTCTGTGTAGTATTGATAGTAAGCCAACCACTCATCGGCATAAGCACGATTGAGTAGTGCAATCACCTCATCAATCTCTATCCCTTTAACAATCGAATTTCCACCTCTTGCCATCTCTATCTCCTTGTTAGGACAAAATATCCCTTATTCCATTGTTGTACAATTCAACTTAAAAGGATGTTAGTTTCTATTTGAGTCAATATAAAGCTATACAATATAAAGCTTGTGAATATAAACTGATAAAAATTAATATTTTGATAGAATGGAGGAAATTTATGAGGGAGCATTTATGAGAGGAACAGCAGAGCTACTAAAGGAGTATCAACTTAAAGTTACACCTCAACGGTTAAAGATCATTACAATCCTTGAAGAGTATGGTCATCTCAATATTGAAGACCTCTATCACAAAATGCTAAAAGAGTTTCCCAATGTTTCATTAGCCACTATCTACAAAAATATCAATCAAATGGTTGAAAGTGGTCTCGTACAAGAGGTGAAGCTACCTCGTACCAAATCTGTCTATGAACTAAAGAAAGAGCCTCATCTCCATATGATCTGTAGTCTATGTCAAAAAGTTGAAGATATTGTTGTCAAGACAGACAAAATGGTTAAAAGTGCTGAAGTGGTAAGTGGTTACCATATCAAAGAGAGTTTTATTACACTCTGTGGTATCTGTCCAGAGTGCCGAAAATCGGCATAAAGAATAAAAAAAGGGGTTAGGCACATACGCCCAACCCCTAAAAGTGCTCTTACATAGAAGCAAAGCGGCTTACATCATGCCGCCCATGCCTCCCATACCACCCATATCTGGTGCTGGAGCAGCTGCTGGTTTATCCTCTTTCACTTCGCTAACAGTTGCTTCTGTTGTCAAGAGCAAGCTTGCAACAGAGGTTGCGTTTTGCAATGCAACACGCTCAACTTTAACTGGGTCGATAATACCTGCTTCGATCATATCGACATACTCACCAGTTGCTGCGTTGAAACCGATGTTTTCATTCTCAGAGCTCAATACAGTATTGACAACAACACCGCTATCGAAACCTGCGTTTTCAGCAATTTGCTTCATTGGTGCTTTGATTGCGCGCATGATGATGTCAGCACCGATCGCTTCGTCACCGCAAAGGTCAAGTTTCACTTTGCTTGCTGCGCGGATAAGTGCCGCACCACCACCGATAACGATACCCTCTTCAACAGCTGCTTTGGTTGCAGAGAGTGCGTCATCAACGCGGTCTTTCTTCTCTTTCATTTCAGTTTCAGTTGCCGCACCAACTTTGATAACAGCAACACCACCGCTCAACTTCGCAAGGCGCTCTTGAAGTTTTTCGCGATCATATTCGCTTGTTGTGTTCTCAAGCTGAATTTTGATCTCTTTGATGCGAGCTTCAACAGCTGCTTTATCACCTTTACCATCAACAATTGTTGTGTTATCTTTATCGATAACAACACGTGCAGCCTGTCCAAGGTCAGTAATGTTTGCACTCTCAAGTGTGCGTCCTACCTCTTCACTGATGACAGTACCGCCAGTCAATGCTGCAATATCTTGGAGCATTGCTTTACGTCGATCACCAAATCCAGGTGCTTTAACAGCCGCAATATTCAAGATACCGCGAAGTTTGTTGACAACGAGTGTCGCCAATGCTTCACCTTCAACATCTTCAGCAATGATGAGCAATGGGCGTCCACTTTGTTGGATACCTTCAAGGACTGGAAGGATATCTTTAAGGTTTGTAATCTTCTTATCAGTCAAGAGAATGTATGGATTGTCAAGAACCGCTTCCATACGCTCACTATCAGTGATAAAGTATGGGCTTAGGTATCCGCGGTCAAACTGCATACCTTCAACAACCTCAAGCTCGTCAATGATACCTTTTGCTTCTTCAACAGTGATCACACCATCTTTGCCGACTTTTTCCATCGCTTCGGCAATAAGGTTACCAATTGTGGTATCAGAGTTTGCAGAAATTGTTGCAACTTGTGCAATCTCTCGCTTATCTTTAACCTCTTTTGCAATCTTTTTCAACTCTTCAATGATTGCATTCGCAGCTTTATCCATACCGCGTTTCACTTCAATTGGGTTCGCTCCTGCAGTGATGTTGCGAAGACCCTCTTTAAAGATGCTATATGCAAGAACTGTTGCAGTTGTTGTACCATCTCCAGCCTCATCAGCTGTTTTACTTGCAACCTCTTTAACAAGTTGTGCACCCATATTTTCAATGGTGTTTTTCAATTCAATTTCACGTGCAACACTTACACCGTCTTTTGTAATGTTTGGTGCGCCAAAGCTTTTTTGAATCAAAACATTGCGTCCGCGAGGTCCCATAGTCACTTTGACCGCATCGGCCAGTTTCTTCACACCTTCAAACAGTTCGTTGCGTGCTGCATCTGCAAAATGGATCTCTTTCGCTGCCATATCTCACCCTCCTCTTATTTCAAAATTCCGAGAATGTCATCACTGTTAAGAATCAGCAACTCTTTTCCGTCAATGGTGATCTCTGTTCCGCTATATTTACCAAATACAACTTTATCACCTTTTTTGATATGTCCCTCTTCTTCTACTTCGGGTCCAATTTCAAGAACAATCGCTTCTTGTGGTTTCTCTTTAGCATTATCAGGAATAATAATACCAGATGCAGTTTTTTGTGGTTCATCAACACGCTCTACCAGAACTCGGTTCGCAAGTGGTTGGAAACTCATTGACGCTCCTTTCAAGGTTGTTATTTTAGCAATTACTTTTTTTAAGTGCCGAAATTTTAACCCAATTTTTTTTATTTGTCAAGAGTTTTGTCAACTTATTTAGTTTTTTTGTTACATATTCTTTAGTCTATTGGACTAAATATTTTAGATAGAGTCACCTGCTTTCAATTCACATGATATAATTCATGAAGGATTTTATATTATAAAGAAAGGCATGCGATGAAGTATCTTTTATCCATCATCATCTTACTATTTCTACTGGTAGGAACCATTTATGGCCTACTCTTTACTGCACCAGGCAATCAGTTTCTTCAACCAATCATCGAACAAAAGATTGCAGACCAAATAGCACTATCAACCAAGCTTGAACACTTTCTTCTCCGTCCAGATCGCTTTGAAGTTTCTCTAAAGATTGGAGATGACACATCGATCCAAACCAAAGGTACGATTGAACTCGGCACACAATCGATCGATGCGACTTATGATGTTGCTATTCATGAGCTCTCTCAATTACAAACATTGATCGGTCAACAACTCAATGGTCCTTTTCAGACACACGGGAATATCAAAGGCGATCTAAAAATCATGACCATCGATGGTGTTAGCGATGTTGCAAAGAGTCAGACAGCCTATCACCTCACACTTCGAGAGTTTACACCCGAAGCATTAACGGCAAAGATTGCACATCTGCATATTGATCAACTCCTCTACATGCTCAATCAACCGATCTATACCAAAGGATTGGTTGATATTGATGCCAACATTCCACAACTTGATATGGAGAGCCTCAAAGGAAATATCGTTACCACACTCTCTCAAGGTATGCTCCAGCCAACACCGATCCAAAAAGATTTCAATATCTCTATCCCTCATAACCTCACTTTCAACGGTGATATTCAAACCCGACTCATCGGTACCAAAGCGATCTCACATCTTGATCTGACAACATCCATTGCAAACTTTCAATCAAAAAGCTTGGTCTATAATCTGAAAGAGGGATCACTATCGACAGACTATGATCTTCAAGTACCAGACCTCGATAAACTCTACTTTATCACGCAACAACATATGGATGGAGAGGTCAATCTGACAGGTGATGTCAAAGTAGATCAAGAGAATATTCAAATAAATACCCATGCTAATATTTTTGGTGGTGTTCTTGAAGCAACTTATAAAAAAAAACTAAGTAAATTATATGTAAAAATACAAAATATCCAAACCGTTGCATTGACCGATATGCTTCTTTATCCTCATATTTTTGACTCACGTGCCAATGTCACAATCGACTATAATACAGATAAAGAAGATGGAACACTCCATGCTGAACTTCTTAATGGTCAGATTCTTCCTAATAAGATGAGCTTCCTCCTTCAACAGATGGCAAACTTCGATATTACAAAAGAGATCTATCAACGCACTATCATCGATACAAAGATTGATAAAAAGGTACTCCACTCTGATCTCTATATGAAAAGCCGTCTTACAGAGATCAACTCGACAAATGGCACGATTGATTTAGAAGATCAAACGATCGATACGACACTCAATATCAAAATCCGTAAAAACAAACTTCCAGTGACACTCACAGGCGCACTTACATCGCCCGACATCAAAATCGATACCAAGGCTCTATTTAAATCAAAAGCAAAAGAAGAACTTAAGAAAAGGCTTCCTGAAAACATAAAAGAGTCTCCTTTTGGCGATTTGATCAAAAATTTTCTCTAAACCCTTGACATCACCTCTGTTTTTAGCTAAAATGCCACTCCACAAAGACAGAGGTTGGCTGGGTAGCTCAGCTGGCTAGAGCGCTGGTCTCATAAGCCGGAGGTCGGGAGTTCGAGTCTCCCCCCCGCCACCATTTATCTTCCAAGCAACATTATAAAGACTCCAAGAATCTTTCAAAGTCATAATCAACAAACTATCTAACTACAAAACTTTTTAACCCTCATTAGTTAATCCAAAAGTATGACGATCTACTAAGCCTGCGATATAATAACGCCATACAATTCAATCTACGCCCTCACCTGCCATATGAAGATGGCACCGATAAGGAGTACTATGATGAAAAAGATGCTATGGGCATATTTTATGATCTTGCTTACCATCCATGCCATAGCTGAAGAGATCACCGTTGCCACAGCAGCTAATGTGCAGTTTGCAATGGCTGAATTACAACAAAGTTTTCAAAAAGAGTATGGTATTCGAGTGCATACTGTTATCTCCTCTTCAGGTAAGTTGACGGCACAGATTAAAAGCGGTGCGCCATTTGATCTCTTTCTATCTGCCAATATGAAATACCCCAACTATTTAAAAGCTCATAAATTGGCTGTTACAGAGCCCAAAGTCTATGCCTATGGCTCTCTGGTGATCTGGACACTTAAACCAATTGATCTCAAAAATGGACTCAAATCTTTAACAGACCCTACCATCAAACGTATTGCCGTTCCTAACCCCAAAAATGCTCCGTATGGTACGCAAGCAGTGAAAGCTATGAAACAGGCAGGCATTTACGACACTATTCGACCAAAACTGATCTATGGCGAAAGTGTTTCACAAACCAACCAATATATCGTCTCTAAAGCAGTCGATATGGGTATCACTGCCAAATCGGTCGTACTCTCACCTAAAATGGCAGGCAAAGGAGAGTATATTGATGTTGATCCTGCACTCTACACCCCTATCCAACAAGGTGTTGTGATCCTCAAACATGGTCAAGAACACCATCCCAAAGCTGTCAAAGCCTTCTACGACTATCTTTTTAGCCCACAAGCTCAAAAAATCTTCAAAGCATATGGCTATACCACACCATGAACCGCTTAAAAGGGCATATCACTGCGATACAATCTTCTGGTGAACTCTCACTGGTCGATATCGCTTACAATCAAATTCATTTGACAGCTTTTATGCTTGGAAAACCCGATGAGCATCCAGAGGTTACTGTGGGGCAAGATATTTGGGTACTCTTTAAAGAGAGTGAGGTAGCCATTGCCAAAGATTTTAGTGGTTCTATTAGCCTTCGTAACCGCCTTGAGGGGTATATTGAAAAGATTGTTGTTGGCGATCTGTTGGCAGAGGTGACCCTAAAGGTTGGAGATGATACGATTGTCTCCATCATTAGTCGCCGTGCCTGTGATGCGATGAAGCTCAAAGTTGGTGACCATGTGACAGCACTGATTAAGGCCAATGAGATGACACTGATGGAGTATCACTAATGGATGCAGAGTTTTGGACAACGATGACACTCACCTTTAAGCTTGCACTGATCACAACCATCATTCTACTCTTCATTGGCATACCACTCGCCTATTTTCTCGCCTCCACACGCTCACGCTTTAAACCTATTATTGAAACGATCGTGAGCATGCCACTGGTATTACCACCAACGGTACTTGGATTTTATCTCCTTGTAGCCTTTAGCAGTGAACACGCTTTTGGAAAGTTTTGCGAAGAGGTCTTAGGATTTCGGCTCTCTTTTACCTTTGAGGGATTGGTACTTGGTTCGGTCATTTTCAGTCTTCCCTTTATGGTACATCCCATTCAAAGTGGTCTGCAAAACCTTCCAAAGTCACTGACCGAAGCGGCACAGATGCTTGGCAAATCTCGCACAACCATCCTTTTTCGGGTGCTACTGCCCAATATCAAACCCTCGCTATTGACAGGCATTGTCATTACTTTTGCCCACACCGTTGGAGAGTTTGGTGTCGTCTTAATGATCGGTGGCAATATTCCAGGTGAAACACGTGTTGCCTCCATTGCGATCTATGATGAAGTCGAAGCACTCAACTACGCAACAGCACACAACTATGCACTCATCCTCTTTGCCATCACCTTTTTCATTCTACTACTCGTCTATCTTGTCAACCGCTCATTTATGCATAAGGTGTAACGATGATCGAGCTTTCTGTAAAAAAACGACTTCTCTCGGCTGAAGGGTCACTGGAGCTTATGCTTGAAACAACGATTGAAGAAGGTGAATTTATCGCCTTTTTCGGGCAATCTGGTGCAGGAAAGACAACAATACTGCGAATGATTGCGGGACTTGAAACGCCTGATAGTGGCCACATTATCGTCAATGGTACCCCATGGTTTGATAGCCAAAAGAGGATTAATCTACCCCCAGCCAAACGCCCCATCGGTTTTGTCTTTCAAGATTACGCCCTCTTCCCCAATATGAGCGTGAAAGAGAATCTCCGCTTCGCCCTACAAAAAGGAGATAATCCTGCCATCGTTGAGGAGTTGATCGAAGTCATCGGCCTTCGTGAACTTGCCGATCGTCTTCCTGCACAACTCTCTGGCGGTCAGCAACAACGCGTAGCGATGGCACGTGCATTGGTGCGTCGTCCTCGCCTTCTCCTACTCGATGAACCGCTCTCAGCACTCGATCATGCCATGCGTCATAAATTACAAGATGAGTTGGCAAAAATCCATCAACGGTTTGGACTCACAACGATCCTCGTCAGTCACGATCCAAGTGAAATCTTCCGTTTATGTGGACGGCTCTATCATCTTGAACAAGGATGTATCAAAAAAGCGGGAACCCCTTCAGAGATTTTTGTTAAAGAGAAGATTAGTAGTAGTTTCAAATTTGTCGGTGAAGTGCTTGCGATTGAGCAGTGTGAAATGATCTATCTACTCACTGTCGCGATTGGAACGCAAGTAGTTAAAGTGATGGCGACCGAACGTGAACGTGAAGGTCTCACGATCGGGAGCCCTATTCAAATAGTCTCAAAAGCCTTTCACCCAATCATCTCTCCCATCACGCATGATGATCGGGAGCAATAAAGAGTGTGCCACCTCGATGGACACCCTCAATCAAGAAAGCATAAGCATCTTTAAGATCAAACCCACTTGCAAGAAACATCTTACGATAACGGCGAAGTAGAAAGTCTGCCGCTTTGAGTTTGGTCACAATACCGCCTGTTGCAAATGCGGCATTGGGTGTACACTCAGCCTCTAATGCCTCTTTGGGGATATGATGCACCACTTTAAGTGGCTTGGCATCCTCAAATTTATGTGGATCTTTATCATAGTAACTATCGATATCGGAAAGTATCACCAGTAGATCTGCATCAAAATAGTAGGCGACATGTGCTGAGAGTTGGTCATTATCTCCAAACACCAACTCTTCTGTCGCTGTGACATCATTCTCATTGATAATCGGTACAACTCCTTGCACCAATAGTGTATCGATAGCACACTTGGCATGATAGGTTCGTTTTCGCGAATCAAAATCATCTGCTGTTAAAAGAATTTGCGACACGATTATGCCATGCTTTTCAAACTTCTTTTGATACATTGAAACCAGTTTGGGCTGACCAATTGAGGCAAGGGCTTGTCGGTTAGCGACAATCTTCTTATCAAGTCGGCAAAGCGTATAGCCTGCCGCTACGGCTCCAGAGCTTACAAGGATCACATCGATCCCTTTTTGCTTAATATTGGCAATCAGATCCACCAGTGCTGCCATACGCTCCTTAGCCACACGATTCTGCTCAGTAAGTACGGCACTACCAACTTTAATGACAATACGCCGCATCGACTACTTTCCCATAATGTCGCTAAGTGCAAAAATTAGAGGCTGGATATTGACTTTAGAGACAGAAGAGATTGGCATCACAAAGAGAGGATTGCTTTTCTCTTCACTCAAATACCCTTGATAACTCTCATCGACACCATACTTTTTAAGCCCATCATTGGCTTGAAGTCCTAAGGTCTCAAGAAGCTCTTCCATCTTTGTATTCGCCTCTTCCGGCGTGATGGCATCGATACGTGTTAAGGCGATGGCATACGGGCGTTTAGCCAACTCTTCACTATAACGTTCAAGCTCATTTTTGAGCGCTTCATACTGTTGACCCACTTCACGATAATTGGCCGCATCAATCATAAAAAGGAGCGTCTTGGTGCGCTCAATATGCTTCAAAAACTCAATCCCCAGTCCACGTCCATCACTTGCACCCTCAATAATCCCTGGGATATCAGCCATTACAAATGAGCGAAACTCATCAATAGCAACAACGCCCAACTTTGGTGTCAGCGTCGTAAATTCGTAATTGGCCACTTCTGGATGGGCATTGGAGACCGTTGAGATAAGTGTCGATTTACCGACATTCGGGAAACCAACCAACCCAACATCGGCGATCAATTTGAGCTCAAGACGTACCTCTTTTTCTTGACCAGGTTGCCCAGGTTGCGCATAGGTTGGACGCTGATTGGTAGAGGATTTAAAGTGAACATTTCCCAAACCACCTTTACCACCTTCAAGGAACTTCACCTTCTGCCCATCTTCTGTCAGATCCAGAAGCAGTTCCCCTGTCTCTTTATCAATGACCTGTGTTCCTGGTGGAACTCTTACATAGAGTGATTCACCCGTCTTTCCTGCACACTTTCTTGGCATACCAGGGCGACCATTTTTGGCTTTAAGGTGGGTTTTGCCTTTAAAGTGAGAGAGTGTATCGGTGTTTTTGTCGACGACAAACCATACATCGCCACCGCGTCCACCATCACCACCATCAGGGCCACCCTTATTGACAAATTTTTCACGCCGAAATGATGAACACCCTTGTCCACCCTTTCCAGAGCTCAGTTTTAGTTCTACACTATCTACAAACATAGTATTGTTGCCTTAAAATTTTTTAATATAAAATATCAGATTTTTATGAATTTGTCAAAGAGATTAAGAAGAGAAAATGGCACCATGAAGGTGCCAAAGATTGGGTAGATTATGCAGGATAGACAGAAACTTTTTTGCGATGTTTGTCTTTACGCTCATACTTTACAACACCGTCAATAAGTGCGTAAAGAGTATGATCTTTTCCCATACCTACGTTGTTACCAGGATGGATCTTCGTACCGCGTTGGCGATAGATGATGTTTCCTGCAACAACTGCCTGTCCGCCGATCTTCTTAACGCCTAATCTACGACCCGCTGAATCGCGGTTATTCTGGGTTGAGCCTTGACCTTTCTTGTGAGCCATATTTATCTCCTTTATTTACGGTAATCGAACAAAGTCCGTTTACCAAGCAGTGATGGCATCTCAAAGAGAGCCCATCACGCTAACGTAGCTTTGTTCTTTCAAACTTACGCGATTTTTGTAATGCGAACGCGAGTGAAGTCTCGGCGGAAGCCGCGCTTAAGTTTGCTATCTTTACGACGTCGCTTTTTATAGATGATAACTTTTCTTTCGCGACCTTCGTTGATAACTTCCGCTTCGACAACAGCGCCATCGACATATGGTGTACCAATTTTTAGTTCACCATCATTGTCAACAGCCAATACCTCTTTGATCTCAATTTTGGCTTTTGGTTCAAGGCCCATGTGATCAAGGCAAAGAATATCGCCTTCACTGACCTTGTATTGCTTACCGCCATGCTTGATAATTGCTGTCATGCCGTGTCCTTTTGTATTCGTCAAACGATTTTAGTGGCGAATTATATCTATATTATAATTAAGATTAGTTTAATAGGCTTAGCTATCTTAGTTTGGAATCGGTGCTTCAACCAAGGCGATACACTCAATCTCAACCAATGCATTTTTTGGCAACGTTTTCACTGCTACCGTACTACGTGCTGGTTTATGCCCCTCAAACCACTTTTCATAAATCGCATTAACCTTGGCAAAATCATCCATATTTGCCAAAAAAATCGTTGTTTTAACCACATTTTGCAAACTGCTACCTGCTGCTTCAAGAACCGCTTTGAGATTTTGCATCACCTGTGTGGTTTGAAGCTCAATATCATCTTGTACCATGACACCATTGGGTGTGAGTGCAATCTGTCCAGAGGTAAAGATAAAGTCACCCACTTTCATCGCTTGTGAATAGGGTCCGATCGCTTGTGGTGCTTGATCGGTTTGGATGGTTCTCATCATGATAAATCTCCTTTGTTGTGTGGTTATTGATCTGTCTGCTTTCTCTTTTCAAAAAAGCGAATCGCCATTGTTAAATCACTCATATAATCTACCGGTTCCCAGTAACCGATAGAAGGTTGAATAATCGTCTCCTCATCAGGTGTCAGAAAAAAGGTCGCAGGTACCATGGATGATTCGATAAAGTCAGGATAGGCTGGATTTTCATCATCCCCACGATCTTCACGATAGACAATCACCGGTACAAAATGTTGATTGATATAGTCAACAACTCTTGGATTTTGTAATGTTCTATTTTCTAACTTTCTACACCATCGACAAGTGTGCGATACCAACAAAACGAGCATCGGTTTACCCGTCTTTTGTGCTTCTGCTTTTGCAGAACGATAATCGGGTTGCCAATTCACCTCTGCCATTAGAAATGTTGTCAATGCCAGAAGCAATAGGATGATCTTTCTCATGGTTACTCCCCTTTACAAAAAACTGATCGTATGTAACCTATCAGTTAAAAAGCTTTAATCACATGATCAAAGACCGCTTTTAATCCTTCAACCTCTTCAATGGTTGTTCGCTCATTAGGTGCATGGATCGTATCATTTTTTACACCAAACTCAACCACATCCACACCAAATTCAGCCAAAAATCTGGCATCGCTTGTACCACCCGCTGTTGAGTATTTGGTTGTGACCCCTGTCACCTCCTTAATCGCTGAAGTGATCACTTGAACAACTTTAGAGTCTTTGTCTGTCATAAATGGCTTCGCCGATTGACTCAATGTCAAAGTATAGTTCATATCTTTAAAATAGCGATCGATAAAGGCTTCAATATCCTCTTTGGTTGTTTTGGTGTTATTGCGGACATTGAACATCATCTTGAGCTTTCCAGGGGTAACGTTGGTTACCTCCATACCTGCACGAATATCGGTGATCACAAATTTACTTGGAGCAAAAAATTCGTCTCCTTCATCAAGATTGACCCCAGCAATATGAGGCAACACTTGCGCCACTTTATGGATCGGGTTAATCGCCTTTTCGGGATAGGCGGCGTGTCCTTGCTTTCCAATCTTCTCAATCACTCCATTGATCGAACCACGCCGTCCAATCTTAATGGCATCACCAAAAACCTCCTCACATGTCGGTTCCGCAACAATCGCATAGTCTGGTAGAAAATCTTTCTCTTTCAGATATTTAAGCACTTCAAGGGTTCCATACTTGGCTTCACCCTCTTCATCACTTGTTAAAAGGAGTGAAAGCGTTCCATGAAACGATTCTGCTTCACGACAGGCTTGAACAAATGCTGCCACACCACTCTTCATATCTTGTGTACCACGGGCATAGATATACCTATTTTCAACCTTTGGAACAAAAGGGTCACTCTCCCACCCATCACCTGGTGGTACTACATCGATATGACCTGCAAAACAGAGGTGTGGACCTTCACCAAACTTTTTATAGAGAAAGAGGTTTTTGACATTCATCTTATTGATCCACTCTGCTTCAAAATCGTCCAAATAGTCCCGAATAAATGTCAAGGCTCCCTCATCATTCGGTGTCACCGAAGGATAAGAGAGAAGCTTAATAAAGAGTTCTATCGTATCAAGTTTCTGCACGTATCTACCCTCTTAACCTTCTGGATTCTCATAAAAGATATATGGAGTAAAGTTACTAATCTCAAAATAGAGCTTTCTCTCCCCTTCATCTCTTTTGTAATTGAAATTTTTATCAAGATAGCCATAACCATAACGGTACTGACGTGGTTTATTATCATCTGTTCCCATTGCGGTTGTGAGTTTATCAATTTTGATAAAACGCATCACCAACTTTTCACCTTGATAGATATCAAGAACCCCATTAGTACCTGTCCAATTTTGTATCGAACGCCCTAGCTTATTTTGTGTCTCTTGGGTACATCCACTCAATAGCAGAAGCATACCTGAGAGTAAAGCCACTATTATCCATCGACTACGCATCACTCTTCTCCTCTTTTTTACGTGCATTATACCATGCTTCAAACGCTTCTGATGACATTGGTGGAGAGAAGAGATAGCCTTGAATATAGTCGCATCCATTCGCTTTTAACCATTGCAGTTGTTCTTCGGTCTCTACTCCCTCTGCAATCGTTTTACCATCAAAGAGTTTTGCAATCTGAATAATAAAACGTACCACCTCATTGTTACGTTTGTCACTCACAATACGATCGATAAAGCTCTTATCAATCTTTAAAATATCAAAGTCAATCTGTGTGATTTCATGTAAAGAGGATTGTGCCACTCCAAAGTCATCAATCTCAATCACAATCCCAAGTGATTTGGCATGTGTAATAAAGAGCTGAACCACTTCTGATTTATCAACAGCTATGCGCTCTGTAATTTCAATGGCAATGGCATCACTGCTTAGTCCATAATATTCCAACTGCTCTTTCAACATATCAAAAAAGTTATGATCTTCAATATCAACCACTGAAACATTAATAGCAACACGCAAGTAGATCCCACGCTCACGCCACTCTTTTTGCTGGGCAAGCACTTTTCTGATCACAATTTGTGTAATCTGTTGCCCTAATCCAAGATCTTCAGCTACTGAAATAAAAAGATCAGGGCGTACAGGTTTTCCCTCTTCATCATTGACACGAAGGAGTGCTTCACACTGCACCACCTTACCACTTTGTGTATCGATAATCGGCTGATACTGTAGAGTAAAACTCTCTTCACTAATCACTTGATAAAGCAGTGACTCAATGGCAAGACGTTTCTGTGAGAGCTTCTGCATCCATGGCTCAAAACGTGTCACAGGTGCCCCATGATTTCTAAAGTTAAGGGTACTCATTGCAAGCTCATGCAGACGTACAGGATCATCACAATCTTCTGGTGTTGCAACAATTCCCATGCGCAGATAGATAGGAATCGTATATTGTTCCGCTTTGACCCCTTTTGTCAAACGTCTCTGAATACGACATGCAATAGCCTCCATCTCAGACTTATCAGCACCAAGAACTAAGAGTGCAAACTTATCACCCCCAAGATGGTAAAGTGTATCTTTTTTAGTCACACACTCCATAATTGCTTTGGCAGTTTGACACAAAATCACATTACCAAGAGAGTAGCCAAAGTTGAGATTAACTGTGGAGAAGTCATGAATGTTAATGACAGCAATCGCAGCAGCTCCTTTTAAAGATGCAAGGCGTGACTTGAGTGCATTAATATTGGGAAGCCCACAAAGAGCATCGTGGTAGCTTAAGTATTGAAGTTTTTCACGATTTTTGAGGTCTCGAATGGCAAAACCGATATTTTTTGCCAAAGTCATCAACAGAGGATTCAAAGAGTAGTCAAACCAGTTTGGAAGATCTGCATAGAGATTGAGTGTTAAGATTGTATCACCCTCAGCCTCAATAGAGATTGAGACCGATGAGAGAAATCCCCGTGACAACATCGCTTCCCGCCATGGTGCTATAGCAGGATTGGTACGGGTATCACTATTAAAAACTATCTCTTTCACACCTCTTGCCACTTTACCAGCTGGTCCTAAACTTGTAAAGAGTGTTTGATCGAGTGTCACTTTGATCTGTCTATCATAATCTTCTGTCTCTGGATAACGACAGATTGATGTCAAATATTGGTCTTGATCATTCGCTTTTCCCACCCATGCATAGCAACACAATCCACTCTCCACCACAGCCTGACAGACACGCTTTAAGAGTTTGATTTCACTCTTTGCACGAAGCATACTTTCATTCGCATCAGCCAAGGCATTATGGGCAAACTGCCAAATCTTCTCACGTGTCACATCATTCCAAAATCCTGCAAACTCCCTTGCTCCATCTTGATAAGAGAGGAGTACAACCCGTTCATCTACCCATAAATAGGTTCCATCTTTTCTAAGCAAACGATAGCGATGGTGTAGTTTTCCAATACTAAACAATCTTTGCTGATCGAGCTTAACCTGTTCATAGTCATCCGGATGGATATGTGACCCCCACCAGTTGGATTGTGACTTCACCTCATCGGGACTATACCCTGTTAAATCGGTAATGGCATCAGAGATATAGTGGATCTTATCCCCATCAGAAGTTCGTGTAATATGGTATGCCACCATAGGAAGATGGCGCTGTAACTGAGCCAACTCTAACTCTACCTTGCGTAACTCAGATATATCGATAAATGTAACAATACCTGCCGGTTTATCATTGTACTCTATCGTATCAGAGACTGCAAACACATGGATACTTTTCTTCTCTGTTTTCAACAGCGTCTCATACGATACACGCTCTCCCTCTCCACGCATACGTTGTAGCATGATCTCTAAAAACTTCTCTTTTTTCTCTTGGTCTAACTGATCTTCGAGAAAATCAATGGGGGTCATCTTTTGCAATGTTTCTAGATCGGTCTCTAAATGTTCAAGAGTATATCGGTTGGCATAGATCACCGTAGGTTGATAGATAATGACTCCAGCTGGCATATGATCAAGTATCCAATCAAGCATAAACTTTTGTCGATGAAGCTCTTTCGCCCCTTTAGAGACGGTATCGATAATTTGCTGGAGCTCCGGTTCATCAAAAAAGGTGTATTGGGATGTCCCATGAGTTAAAAGGTCATCAATCGTCTCATGTAGAGTCTGTAACCTCTTGCGAACCGGTTTTACAAAAAGTTGGTCAATGACTAAGAAGAAGATCATCACACCAATAATTGTTAATACAATCAACACTAAAGCATGACGATTGATTGGAAGATAGTCAAACCCATAGAGCATACTGAGTGCAACCACGGTCTCTATCACCACAATTGTATAGAGTAGAAAGATTCTCTTTGAGATACTCATCATAGATACTGCCTTGTTGGCAAATAGATTAAATAAAACTATTACAGTTACTTACGTAACTATTGTAAAGTTTTTTGTATTAAAGAGAGATTACTTAGCTGATACTTTCTAAGAAGGGCAAGAAGTTTTGCAACCCGATCATATCTTACTGAAGCATCAATACGAAGAGTGACAGGTCGATTATGATCCATCACTTGTGAAACTCTCTCTTCGAGAACTTGAAAGGTGACAACCTCTCCATTGAGTGCTATCGCATCTTGAGAGAGTTCAATCTGCAATACCTTTTTAGATGATGATACCTTCTCACCCTCCTTCACTTTAGGTAGATCAAGAAGAAGTGCCAACTCATCTTTTTTAAAGACCGATGTTACAAGAAAAAAGATGAGTAGCAAAAAGACAACATCAACCAATGGGGTCATATCGAGTGTTAATGACTCTCTTCGTCTCATGCCCGATCTCCATAAAAGCGGATAAAAAGCACCTCTTCAATCCCCGCTTCAATACGATCAAGATAGGCAATAAGATAGTTGTAACCAATCGTATGGATAATTGCAACGATCAATCCACCCACTGTCGTCACCAATGCCATAGAGATACCATTGGCAAAGACTGAAGGATCACCCATCCCCACTTTAGCAATTGCTTCAAACGCCATTAAAACTCCAACCACTGTTCCAAGAAGTCCAAAGAGTGTGGCCGTGGTTGCAATAATCTTAATCGTCGGCATCCCTCGTTCAAGCTGTTTCAAACGGCTTTGAAGCAACTCTTTAATAATAAAGAGAGCCTCACTCTTCTCCTCTAACGCAATGGCTGAAAAGGATTGAACAATCGCTTCGGCATGCCTCTCTTTTTGAGCATGATAACGCCAAAACTGAATCGCTTTGGTTAACATGATCGTGATCCCTATGGTATTCATCACGATCAAAATCTCCATAATCATACCGCCAGACTCAATATAGTGCATCATATTCATTAGATCTATCCTAGTGTAATCGATATACGATTGGAATACTAATTTGTAGTGATGCCGTCTCAAAGACGGCAGGTAAAGGGTCAAACTGTTCAATCCGCATGATCGTCTCTTTAGCCGAACGATTCAAGCGTTGATAACGAGATGCTTTAAGAATTTTAAAACAACAGACATGACCATCCTTTTGTATCGTAAATTGTACCTCAACCACCCCTGTTTGATGAAGCTTTTTCGCAATTCTGGGATAATACTTATTGCGTTCAATCGTTTCACGCACCTTCTTGAGATAAGCTGACTTAATCCGATCAATCTGCTCACGATCAACCCGCTGAACCGCCTCTTCCTTTTTACGTTGCACAACACTCGATGGATGTTGTGGTGTCGATGCTTGCACCGGTTTTGAAACAGGCTTTGGAGGAGGTGATATTGTCGATGTGGGTTCTGCCTCCACCTTTTTGGAAACTTTTTTGACAATAGAGTGAGGCTTGGAAGTTGGTTGAGGATCTGGCTGATGTTTTGGAACCACACTTTTTTCTACCTTCTTGGGCTGAGGCTGATGCTTAACCACCCTCTTTTTTATCTCTTTCATCGGCTCTTTTGTCAGAGACTTTTTAGAAGGCTCTTTAGGTGTCGGTTGTGGCAATGTAGAAGGTGGTGTAATCAGGTGCAGATGCACACGCTTTATCTGTGTCGCTGATTTTTGAGAAGGAGTTTCAAGCGGTAGATACAAAAAGATCAATGACTCTAAAGCAATCACCATACACAAAATGAAAAAAAAGAGAAACCACTGACGATATTGCACTGCAACCACCTTACCCCCGCCCACTTTTTGATCTGAAACTATAATTATATACAATAGAAGTTATGGTAATGTTAATTCAATGTCATCCTATAACCTGAAAAATTTGCTAAAATTCCCGACTTTAAAAAAAGGAAGGCTATGCAAAACTATTCGACACACCAACCCAACCCTTCACGCTTTTCCTCTTTTCTCTCTCAACCACATCAACCCTTTTTTCTGATGGGAATCGTCTGGTCTGTCGTCACCATGATCCTCTTTATGCTCAACTACAAAGGTATCTTACCATTACACCTTAGTACCTCTATATTTCATGCTTATGCGATGATTTTTATCCTCTTTAGCCACTTTTTTTATGGCTTCTTACTCACAACATTTCCAAAATTTTGTACCACACAACCTTTTCCACAGTCGATCTATATCCGCCTGTTCATCTTCTATGAAATTGGTACACTTCTCTTTATTATCGGTTCGCTCTTCTTGACAGAACTTATCATCATCGGTATGCTCATCCTCTTTGCGAGCCACCTTTTTGCTATTCGACACTTCAACACCATCTATCACACCAGTGATACTTCTGAAAAGAGTGATCCCTTTTGGTTGCTCATTACACATACAGCAGGTCTAACCTCTCATCTTCTCTTTATCATTGGGGTGATATCTGAACATTTCAATATCGAATTTATAGCATGGCAACCTTTTGCTGTAAGTCTTGGTGTCTATCTCTATCTTATCTTTCTTACTTTCGTCATTGCACAACGCATGGTTCCCTTCTTTAGCTATGTAAACGTTCATAAACCTCGTCACTTTGTACTCACCGTCTTTACACTCTTTATGCTAAAAATCCTTGCCTTTACATTTGACTTCTACCTTCTCAACATTGCCATTACACTTGGATTGGCTGCTTTTCTTCTTAGAGAGTTTCTACGTTGGAAACTCCCGATCTTTACCTCTCCAGCCATCTTATGGGTACTCCACTTAGCACTCTTTTGGCTTCCTGCAGGACTCTTTATCGATGCCATCAGTACATTGGCAGAGTTTTGGTTTGAAACCTCATTCCTCTTTGCAGGAATGCACCTTATTACGATCGGATTTATGACCACTATGCTGATTGGATTTGGTACCCGTATTACCCTAGGCCATGCAGGGCAAGCCCCTTATGCAGATAAGATCGCGATCATGCTCTTTTGGTTAACAGAGATCGTAGCACTAATACGCTTTCTCTACTCACTAGGAATGGGCTTGGGGCTTGATCTCTCATGGCTCTTTGATCTGAGTGCAACACTTTGGATAGTACTCTTTGTTGGTTGGGGGATTAAATTTGGTCCTCTACTCTTTCGAGGAAAGTCAGCTTAAGAGGAGGTATCTCTCCTCTTAAGTTAAATCACTTTCACAAGATTTAGTTTAT
The DNA here is from genome assembly GCA_003978765.1 of Hydrogenimonas sp. Classification (GTDB taxonomy): domain Bacteria; phylum Campylobacterota; class Campylobacteria; order Campylobacterales; family Hydrogenimonadaceae; genus Hydrogenimonas. The sequence goes on from QNYO01000045.1 coordinate 35,068, forward strand.
CAAGAAAGTAGAGATAGGCTTCAATCTCTTTAAATTGGGGCATAAGGTAGTGGAGTGCCTCTTTATAACGCCGTAACTGCTGCATATAGTTGCTCATATCGTGCGGTGTTGTGGTTTTGTAGTCGATAATCACCCCTCTCTCTCCTTGATCGATAAAAAGATCGACCACACCAGGATCTCCTTCATAGACATAAGGAAGCTCATAGATCTTTTTACCCTCAGTCAGGATTATATATTCCATATGAGAGGCTCCTGCTTGGGCAAGTGATAGTGCTTTATTGGTATCACACAAAGCCCCATAACGGTTCAAAAAGGCCTCTTGATCACCTGTTTCAAAGAGATAATGAACACCAAGCCCCAAAAAGATCGCTTCAAAATCATTCGCCTCATAGGTTTCAAGTGGTGGTGCCACCTCTTGACGACCATAATCTTTTAATTTAATGATGAATGATGGATGATGGATGATGGATGATTTGTTGCTACTCTTTTCTACTTCAAGTTTTCCTATGGTTTGCGGTGAAAGATTGAGAAAATCAAAAACCGAACTTTTCGATTTTTTGATCACAAAGAGAGAGCTTTTGGCACGGGTAAAGGCGACATAGATCTTATTCATCCTATCCTCTCCTGCCAACCGCTTCTCCTTCTCAACAACCCTTTGAAAGGCTTCATCAACAGCATCACGTTTTTTAAACTTCATTCGCACCGCTTTAAGATCGATACCATCATAGTCAAAGATGACCGGAGTTGTATCGGACTGTCCCCGTCCAAGACGATCAAGCACAATCAGATATTCAAACTCCAACCCCTTAGATTTATGAATCGTCAAAACATTGATCCCTGCAACCTCTTTCGGAGGAAGCTCCTCTTCGTAGTGTTCAATCTCATAGATAAATTCGGTCAAATCGTGCAGAGGTAAGGCAAACTCTAAAAGTTTCATTGCCGCCTCATCATAGAGGTTATAACGCTCCATCGCCACCTTAATCATCATAGCAGGTCTTTGGAGTGGAAGGTTGGGTTGAAACTCTGGATCGTAAGGTTGACCAATGAGAGAGAGGAAGTTGAGACGATGCAAAGAGCCTTGTAGCCCTTTGGTATTGGCATAAACCAGTCGCATCAACTCAATCATTGCCTTAGCACTTGGCTGTTCAGCCACCTTAGCACGCTTATGGGTTGCAATCACCTTACCAAAACGCTCCCAAATGTAGTCACCCACTTGCAAAATCTCTTTATTATCATGTGTCAGTACAGCAATCTGCTCATCTGCCACACCTGCTTCAAAGAGTCTTTGCAACGATTTTCCCATACTCTCAAGCACCTCATCCTCTTCGATCACCTCCACATAACCACCTGGTTTGAATGCCTTTTGTGGGGGTTGTACATAGGGGAAGGTGCGGTTGACAAACTCGACAATCACCTCTTTCGAGCGATAGTTGGTCTCCAAATATCCCACAGGAATGTTAAATCGGTCAGCGACATGCAAAAAGAGCTCTTTTTGTCCCCCTCGAAAACGGTAGATTGACTGCTTGGTATCTCCGACATAGAAAAATGTACGGTCACTCTCACTTGCCGCAATCTCTTCGATAATTGGTTCAAAAATCTTATATTGGGTAACCGATGTATCTTGGAACTCATCAAAAAGGATATGCCCGATACGTGCATCAAGACGGAAGTAAAGAAAGTCGGTAAAATCTTTTTGACGCAGTAGCTCATAAGTAAGATGCTCAATATCTTTAAAGTGAAGCTTTCCACTACGCTTAAGGTGATTCTGTTTGCTCTGTCGGTAGGCTCTGTAGAGGGTGAACATCTTAGAGAGGAAAAATTGCTCTTTCTTCTCATAGTAGCGTGCCGTCTCTTTATAGAGATTGTGAAGCCATACATCCATCTCTTCAATGAAGCCTTTAGAGAAGGTTCGATAGTTCAAAGAGGGTCTGCCAAACCAACTCTTTTCAATCACTTCACTGAGATTTTCAAACTCCATCATCCGTTTGGCTGTATTGCTAAAGTTACCATTGATAACAAACTCTTTGAGTTTAAATGCCCACTGCATTGCAGGCTCTTCATCGTAAGGCTCAACCAGAAACTCCATAGGGGGAAGCTCTTTATCTTTTTCGTAAAGGAGTTCAAAAAAGTCGGCGATACTTTGACGCTTTTGCGCCTCAAAACGGGCAAAGTTGATCAGGTCATAGTAGTGATTCTCCTCCAACTCTTCCAAAAAGCGTTCAAAGAAGGTATCACGAGACTCTGGCTCCACAGTAAAATCACTCTGTAATCCTGCATACCAGCAAAACTTCCTTAAAACCTGATGGATAAACTTATCAATCGTCATCACCTTCAGATCGCTTTTTAAAAAAGTGTGAAACACTTCTGGGCGTCTTTTTTCAATCTCTTCGACACTGAGCCCACTCATCTTTGCGACCTCTTGTGCCATCGCTTCAGGCATTGCTTGGAGTGAGCTAAGCAACCTCTCACGCATCTCACCCGCTGCTTTGTTGGTAAAGGTAATCGCCAAAATCTCCGAAGGTTTCGCCCCTAAAAAGAGGAGTGCCAAATAGCGCGCCACAAGCGCAAAGGTCTTGCCACTGCCTGCACTAGCACTTAAAGCATAGAGTCGTTCCATTATCCATCCCTTCCACAAGCCATCTTATAGTCACAATATCGGCATACCTTTAAATCATCGGTCATTGCGTAATCTATCTCTTTTTTCTCTTTTAACCCATCTAAAATCTCTGCCAACTTCTCTTTTTGGGGTGTGGTATCGACAGAAACAATTTGAGAGCCGTAAATATCCCAATAAAGCGTCTCAATACGCTTATCTGGATAGACCGACTCCGCCCAAAGTCTGTAAAAGAGGAGCTGAAAGTCATTCTCATCTGCAACTGTTTTGTCGATGGAACGGGTGGTTTTGTAGTCGATGAGGCGAACAACGCTCTCACCCAAATCGACTCGATCGATCTTACTACTTAGCTCAAACCCTGCAAACTGCACAGGACACCACGCTTCAATACGCACCTGTTCAAACCCTTTGAGTGCCTCAAAATCGGCTTGACAAAAAGCACGCAGTTTAGGCTCCCACTCCAGTGAAATCTCAAACTTTTGGAGTGATGAAGGGGTCGCTTTGTAGAGACGATCCATAACAAAAGCGTGATAGGCTTCCCATGAGTCAAACGCCTCTTTCTCTCTTACCGCCTCTTCTAATACCGCATGAATCAGTGACCCGATGTTAACCTCTTCAACCTCCCCATCCTCTTTAATTTCAAGCATATATTTGTAGTAGAAACGGCGAAGACAAACCAGATAGTCTTTAAGCCGTGAAGGGGTCAGTTTTGGCGTATCTAAAAAGAGATTCTTGGCAATGATTAGGGCATCGTAACGCTTGGGAGCTTCCGTATGTGGTGCGATAATGGCACGATAGCGATCATCCTCTGTTTCAGACTCTTTAAGTCCCAACTCTAACAAGAAACGGCTTGGCAGACTCTCTTCATTCTTCACATAGCAGATTGCTGCACGCTTACTATTTTGAAGCAGTCGGTAGTAGTAGTTCTTCTGCAAACTCTCCTTCTCTTTTCGTGTCGGCATCCCAGCATATTTTCGGATAACAGAGTTGAGAAAAAGATCCTTTTCACTCACTTTCGGCACAATATCTTCATTAAAATCGACAATCACCACACCATCAAACTGCTTACCTCGACTCTCAAGCACCCCCATCACAGTGACACGTCCACCACCCACATCATCAATCTGTAAATCTTCAATACGTTGTAGCCAACTATGGAGTAGATGGAGCGGTTTTTCATCCTCTAAAAGGGGTGCAAAACGTTTAAATGTGTAACTCGCTTCATCAATCGCTTCTAACTCTCTTGCAGTGGCTGGAACTGTTTGCAAAAAGTCGATAAAACTCTCAAATCCATCAACTTTGGCAAAGTTTTGGGCAAGTTCACTTCCTGTCACTTTGGCTTTGGCACTCTCTTTAGTGTTTGTTAGTGCATCGTAAAGATCGGCAAGCCTGCGGTAGTAGCTACTCTGTACAAATGGGGTTCCCATCGCATAGTTGAAGTTTTTAAGCGTATCAAAGAGCTTAAGATACTCTGCAAAACTCTCATCGGGCACAATCACCGCCACACGATCGGGATCTGCTCCCTCTTCAATAAAGCGATCAACCTGTTTGAGCACAAATGCCACCTGATTGATCCGCTCTTCAAAGGCTGTCACCTCAATCTGATTACGCTTAAGTCTGGGTAGTGGTGCTTGATGGATAATCTTTTTACTTTGCCAATCCAGTTCAAAACTGTAATCGATAGGTAGAGACTCCTCAATACCAAGGCGATCGATCAACTTCTTATTAAATGGTGTCGAGACAAAATGGATATGCAGTGGGGTTTTAATGCGCTCTAAAACCCCAATCTCAAAACGGCTTAAATAGCCTTCGACATAGAGGTCAATCTGCTCAAACTGCTCAAGAAAGCTCTCCCCCAATCGAAAGGTATCGATAGTAATGCGATCAACCAGCCCTTCACTCTCAAGAAGACTTTTATAGCGGTTGAAAATCTCTTCAAGAAGTAGCAAGTGGTCTTCAAAGTCGGCATAGGTATCAGCACTTCTAATCGCATCGATCGTTACCTGTTCAGCAAAAAGCTCTTCAAAAAATCGGAAAATAAAGGCACTATTTTGCACAAAACTCAAAAAGTTCTTCTCAAATCCGAGTTTGCTAATATCAACCGTCTCAATCGCACGATAGAGGTAGAGCACACGACTCGCATCATCAATAAAAACTTTTCCAGGAACAACAACTGAGCGTTTTAAAAACTCATCGATCGTATAGAGTTTGGGCAGTAGCGAATTATCGTGTTCGGCAATAAAGTCACGAATTTGGCGGTGGGTTGAAAAGACAAGGCACTTCATTGCTGAACCGCCTCAAAGATACCACGCTCACGGTTTTTCATGATGGAGTCATAAGGACGTACCATCCCATGCATCGCAATATAGACCCCTGGTTCTAAAAATCGCACTGCTGAAATTGCCATCACCAAATTGGCAGTTGCCTCTACAGGGTCAATCGAAAAAGGCACCATCGCTCCTGTAAGCACCACCCGCTTTTGATGTGACTCTCCCAACCATCTATCCAATGCTTTTGCACTCTTATCCATCGTATCGGTACCGTGAACGATAACCACTTCCGTTTCACTCACCTTTGTAACAATCTCACAAAGCAAGTCCCGATCGGCATCATCCATCTGCAAACTATCTTTATAGATCGCACCACTTATTTTGATCTCACATCCGTGGCACATCGAAGCGATAGCAGACTCTACAGCTCTATCATCTGTTGGAACATAGAGTTCACCTTTGATTGGGTCATACCGTTTGTTAAAGGTTCCACCTGTATTAATAATTCTGACAATATTTTCCATGTAACCTACTCTCTTCCCATTCAAATCTCAATACTCCTCTTCTTCCCCTAACCGATACAATTCATCAATTTTAGCGATTTATATCATAATTAAAAAGAAAAAAGAGGTGATTCAAGAGTATCACCACATCTATTTACGCTCTATTCACAAAAAAGAGTTATAATTTTTCTATCAACTTAAAGGAGTCATCGATGAAACTCTCAACCAAAGCTATCTCTTTTTCACTCTCTGCCCTGCTACTGTTTAGCGGATGTGCAGCAAAAAATGGAGAAGCACCCAACAATGCTGAAAAGACAAAACAGGGGGTCTTGATAGGAACCTTGGCAGGAGCGGCACTTGGTGCGATTACAAGCAAGCACCATAAAGGAAAGAATGCAGCCATTGGGGCAGCTGTTGGTGCATTGGCAGGTGGTGTTATTGGCTATAGTCTTGATAAGCAGGCTGATGAGATTGCCTCTTCCATGAATACCAGTGTCAGTAGCAATGAACAAGAGGCTGCAAAGTTTCAAGATATTATCGTCACAAAAAATGAGAACTATGTCAAAATTACTTTTAAAAGTGCCATGATGTTTGAGACCAATCAAGCCGATCCCACACCTGAAGCCAAAGAGAAGATTAGACGACTTGTTGATGTCTTAAAACACTATCCAGAAACCATTGTACAGGTTGTGGGACATACCGATAGTCGTGGCTCTTACGACTATAACCTCAAACTCTCTCAAGAGCGTGCTCTGCGTGTGGCAAAAATGCTTAAAGATTTGGGAGTGACCAATACACTCTACTCACGGGGCTGTTCATTTGTCAAACCACTTGTTCCAAACGATTCACCTGCCAATATGGCGATCAATCGTCGTGTTGAGATCTATCTCTATCCAAGTGTCGAGAAGGTGATCGATGTGTGTCGCTAACATGTAGGTGTGATTTGAAGTAGTTACGAATATTATCATACATATAGCCATTAGGCTCTTTGTAAAAGAGGTCAGACTGCTTGACCTCATCGATCGAATATTTACCCATACTGGCCAATAGTCCAACCATTCCATCAAGAAGCTTTTCATGATACAGAGCAATATGGCGTGACTTCTGCTCCACTAAAAATGAGGCTCGCTTGCGTAGGTCCTGTGTGGCTAACCCCACAGGACAGTGACGCCCATTGGCACCACTACACTCTCTGGCACGAATACACCCTGCACTCATCATAAACCCCCGTGCAATTGCAATAAAATCGGCACCCAGTGCTTTAAGTACAAGCACATCATCGGGTGTTAAAACCTTTTCACTGCCAATCAGCTTGACATGCTCTCGAATCCCTGCCGTACGCAATACCTCATCAACAATATAGATCGCCTCTTTAAGCGGTAGCCCCATACGTAACATCATCTCCAAAGGAGCAGCACCGCTTCCCCCATCACCACCATCAATCGTTAAAAAGTCGGGATAGGCTTGGGAATCTGCTTGAATACGTAGGCGTATCTCATCAATAATCGGTTCAATATCTTCACGTGATGAGATGACAATCTTAATCCCTACCGGTTTACCCGAAAGACTCTTGAGTTTGCCAATAAAGTCAAAGAGCATACCAATTGAGTCATAAAAAGGAAAACGGTTTGGACTCACAATATCTTGAAAAGGTTCAACCCCACGATAGTAAGCAATCGCCTCTGTCACCTTTTCAGCAAGAAGTTTACCACCTGTCTGCTTCGCCCCTTGAGCAAGCTTAATCTCTGTCATTTTACAAAAACGCATCACTTTGGTATAACGCACTTCATCAAACGTACCTTCACTATCACGCACCCCATAGAGTCCACTGCCGATCTGAAAGATAAAGTCAGGGAGATCTTTGGGTACACTTTTAGGAAAGTCAGAGAGTGGTCGATTCCAGTTGACACGGAAACAGGTCATATGCTTCTTATCAAACAAAAAAGTCTCCGCCTCTTTTTTGGGTAAAACAAGGGTACGGTAGATATCGACAGCCACCTCTTGATTAAAACAGAAGTTAAAAAGATAGTAGACCCCTTTGGCAAACCATGTCCCTTCATAGTACTCAAACCACTTCTGCTCACGAGGATCACACTGGTGTGTATAGAAAAAGTTTGTTGTCAACCCACCTTCACCCGTATTGATTGGAAATTTTCCAAGATAAGCCCCTTTTGTAAAGGCTTGTGTCGCTTCTGGTGATACCGAACCATCACTCAAACCACTGCGTCCAATGATGGAACGTGTTGTAAATGGAGATTCGCACCCCTCTCCAAAGGTCACTTCAAATGTTGGATCAATCTCCTCTTGGTTTAAAACACGTAGTGCATTTTTCAATCCAATAAGACCATGATTAATCGGTTGTCCAGGAGAAAACGATGAAAAAAGTGCACGCCCTTCTGCTGCATTGTAAACCCATCGTACCTTATCAAACGACTCATAAAACTTCTCATCACCAAAGTATTGGCGCATAGGATCACGAATCATATAGAAGAAGTAGCGGAGTCGACCAATAAGTGGATAGTTAATAAGAAGTTGATTTTCACGTTGAACAAAGCGATCGTAGATGATCATAAAGAGTGCCATGATCACAGCTATAATAAAGAGAATTTTGAGCAGAAAGATAAGAACAGAGAAGCTAAATACATCCGACCTTTGCGTAAATTCTAACAGTTTTTCCATCGGATGTATCCTCTTTTCACTACACTTCCTCTTTAAATATCAGACGATCAATACTAAAACGTCCAGGGCCATGTGATGCCAATGCAAAGAGCATCAACATATAGTAGAGTGGTATCTCAAACCCATTATTTCCAGCTGAAAATCCATGAGGAAGGTGAACAGTTATAATCGCGACAATCATAACAACCATTAAAGGGAGAGTAATCAGACGTGTCATCAGCCCAAGTGAGAGGAGAATGACACCCGTCAGCTCTGTTGTTGCTGCCATATAGGCATTGAGTGTCGGAAAAGGTATGCCCATCGAACCAAACCACTGAGCAACCGCTGAGATATCATTCCACTTCATCATGGCTGGCTCAAAAAATCCGTACGCAAGTACCAAGCGTATCAAAAGCAGTGCAATACTCTTACAGTATCCCAATAACCTTGAAAACTCTATATAGACCTCTTTAAACAACATCATACACTCCCTCTAAACGAGAACCCCTTCTTTAAGGAGCCCTTTAAGCCCTTTTTTAAGCACCACTTTGGCATCTTTAGAATCAACACCATACTTTTTGGCAACCTTTTTAACACATTGCATCAGAGGTTTTTGTCCATCACACTGCTTGATCAGTTCTCCCATAAATGGGGTCACTTCTATCCACTCAACATCACCTGAAGCACTCTGATACATGACAATCCAATAGTCACCTTTGGGCTTAAATGCTCCATACATGACAGGATAGGAGAAACGTCTCACAGATGCACTTTTGCCTATCTTATAGGGTTTTGAAAAGTCAATCTTATCGGTTTTGGGTCGCTTACGGGTTGCCATCATCAACTCCACCTCTTTCCACTCATACCATAGAAGATCTTTCAAATATTTGGGCTTTTTCATCTGAGATCGTACAAACTTACCAAATTTCTTAGGCATCTTCCAGATAAAAGGGGTCGTCGTTTCGGTAGCGATAAAGCCTTTAATAAGCTTTTTCCACCGCTTTGCACCGATCTGAGTATGAAACATCGGATAGGTTGCTAAAAGCACCTCTTCAAAGCGATAAAAGATCAACTTTTCATAGATATCTCCATGCTGATACTCCTTAGCATCTCCCATACGAATCGATTTAAAGAAATGTTTTAGAACCTTTTTCTCATGCTGCATGATAGATACCTTGCATCGTCTGATACTCTTTTATAAGCTCAGTCAGTGGTGGAATATTATTGTCTCGCTCAAGCATAATAGGTAACCTCTTTTTTTCCATCGTATAACGCATCAGATCCCATACAACATCTTTAACCGCCATACCGTGGGTATCAATCAAAAGGTCATCATCATAAACCATATGTCCTGCAATATGACAATAGGCGACACAATCAAGATCAATCGCATCGATAAAATCTTTGGCATTAAATCCATGATTAAAGCTATTGACAAAGAGATTATTAAGATCTAAAAGGAGTTTGGCACCACTTCGATCTAAAATTGCCATAATAAATGCACTCTCTTCCATCGTTGATGGCAAGCATGTATAGTAGGTGGGATTTTCAATAATGAGTGGACGTTCAAGAATCTCTTCAACCCTTCCAATCTTCTTAACAATTCCCTCAACCATCGGCTCTGTCATCGGTAGTGGTAGCAACTCATAACTCTGTACACCATCGAGTGATGTAAAGCTTAAATGCTCTGAATACTCTTCAATCCCATACCGATCAAGAAACTTTTTAAGGCGTTTGAGATGTTTAATATTGAGTGTTTCAACATCACCTAAAGAGAGGGATAGACCGTGCGCAACTACGGAAAACTTCTCACATATTCGCGCAAACCTTTTGGCCTCTTTTTTATCCATATGCATCAGATTTTCAGGTGCCACTTCAAGGAAATCGATCTCTCCTTGATAGTTTTCAATCTCATCGATAAAGTTATCCCTTAACCCAAGGCCACATCCATCGATACACATAATCTATTGGATGCTTTCATGATATTGGGCCATCTTAGATACAGACACCATCATTCATCATTCTCTTTTTTCATTGTACCACTACACTTACCGGTACCACACTGCCCCTTCATCTTCTCTCTCTTCTCCTGCATCTTAGCACCACACTTACCCTTCATCTTCTCTTGCATCTTCTCATCACAATTGCTTCCACACTTCCCTTTCATATCACGATCCATCTTACCGGCACATGTACCTTTAGGGTTTTGCTTCTTCTCATGTAGTTCTGTCCCACATTTACTTGGAACATATCCATTCATACCAGCTACTGCAGCAGTTGCACCTGCAGCCATTGCACCTAAAATTACTCTCATCGCTTTACGTCGATTCATCGTTCTCATTTCTAATCCTTATTTTTTAAACGTTAAAAGAGTATATTTCCTTACTGTGCAAGGAGTGTGCAGAGTATGCAACAAAGTGTTGATAAGATAGAGGAGAATAAAAAGGTGTATGGTTAAGAAAGAGTCTCTCTCTTTAAGAGGAGGGTTTAGAGAGTCTCTCTTTGACTAATGCTTGAATCTCATGCAGAAGTGCCAACTGCCGTTGACCAATAAATGCAGAGAGAATCTGCTCTTTTCGCAAGGTGGGATATAAAAAGATATGGTAGCGCCGTCGTCCATCTGAAGAGGTTGAGATATATTTGAGTGTACCTCGAAGAAGAAGCTTTCTTTGGTGGCCACTCTTTTGAGGGATAGGAAGCATCACTTCCACAGGTTCACTCATGGGTAAACCATAGTGTACATCGGTCTGAAGACAGATACCATGGGTTGAGAGATCCATCACATCCACATCAAACTGTCGTCCTAAAGTAACAATACGGGCTCGCAACGGTTCATCAAACTTTACCCGTAACTGCTTTCGACGATCAATAAAGCTCTCAATCCATTTAAAGGCTGTAATCTCCAAGTAGGCCCACTCTCCTTCATAAGTCACGCTATGGACAGAGAGCTGAATACTTTTAGGCTCCAATGCACTATCATACATAATCGTATAGCCTTCCCACTCCGCGACAACCCCCTTCTTCAAAGGGACTTTCAGCCGAATCATTGTTCCTTCATTCTCAACAACGACCCCTTTGTAGCGGATTGTAATTCCTTTGTACATATTAAATAGTTGTACAATTGTATCTTTTTGAAACCATCGCTCAACCGCTTTATACGATAGACGCTCACCACAGCCCCCAATATGACAGGTATGATAACTCTCTGCCAACTCTTCAAGATACTCAAAAGTGTTTTGAAAATAGTTATTAAGATAAGCAAGATACTGCATTAAGAGTGGATCTTCACGATAGGCTTTAATTAAACGTACCTGCATCGAAGCCAAAACCCGTCGCAAAACCTGTCCAATATGGATCTCTTTTTTAATCAGATAGAGAAGCTCCTCTTCAACTTTATTCGGAATGGGGCGTTTAAAGTCAAAGAGTGCACGATGAATTTTTAAAAGGATTGGCAGTAACTCTTTGGCACGCATCCCTTTGGCACCCTTCTCTCGTTTCAGCTCCTGTACAAAGTGCAAAACAAACCGCTCTTTATCTTCAGCAAAAAAGTCTACTAATGGTGCAAGCTCTTTATAGAGTTGCTGCATCGCTTCAAAATCTTGATTATCTTTTGGAAGAATCATCGCCCTCTCACTCTTTGGTTTCGATACTAACTTGCTTAAATCCGTGTGACTTTAAAAGATCAATCACTTTGACAAAATTTTGGAATTGACTCTTGGCATCACTCCGAATCACTAATCTCTCTGTTTTGGGATTAAGTGAAAGAATCTTTTTTTGTAGTGCTTCAAATGTCATCTTGTGATTCTCAAAATAGAGCACTCCTGTTTGATCAATAATAATGTATTTCATGGGTTCTGTCGAAGCCGATTCCCCTTTACCTTGAGGAAGGTCGATAGGGATTTCACTTTTACTGACAAATGAGGCACTTGTTAAAACAATCACAAGCAGAACCAGCATAATATCGATAAAAGGCAATACATTAATCTGATCAAACTTTTTAATTTTCACGACGATGACCTCTTTTGCCTCTGCATCATCTCCCACTGTGCCACCAAAATCTCAGCTTTACGCCCCAATAGGTTATAAAACCAAATCACAGGAATCGCTACCAAAATTCCCCCTGCTGTGGTTTTCAGTGCCAATGCCAAACCGACCATAATCTCTTTGGTCTCAATCAATCCACTCTGACCGATGGTGATAAAGGTCACCATAATCCCCATAACCGTCCCAAGCAGACCAATAAATGGTGCATTAGAACCGATGGAAGCGATCATCGTAAGATTCTCTCCAAGTGCAATCTCAAGCTCTTCACGGGCTTCAAAACGCTCTAAGTCGATATGGCGGTAGTAAAAATAGCGCTCCAAAATCAGCCACAAGGCAATGACACTCAAAAATCCCAACAGACCAATAAAACTGTAATCAACTATATCGGCCATCTGTGCTATATCCATAACCCTACGCTCCTCTATAGAGACTTCTAAAGTCAAGACGGAAGATCGTCCCCTCATTCAAACGTGATGTCAACTTGATCTCAACTCCATGCTCATCACAAAAACTTTTGACAATATGTAAACCGATACCATATCCTGAAGCATTCATATCTCGCTGATAGTAACGATCAAAAATATGAAAAAGTGTCGTTTCATCCATGCCAATTCCCGTATCCCGAATAATAAGCCATCCATTTTCACAAACTATTTCAACCAAACCGTCAGGACGATTATATTTGATCGCATTGGTTAGGAGATTATCGATCGCTTTTTGACATCCTCGTCGGTCTGCAGTGATAGGAAAGTTAGTTTTTGCATATTGTATCGAAATATCCCCTTTCATCTCCTCAACTTTGGCAATACTCTCTTCAATCACTTCACTTAAATCAAAGGACTCTTTGGTAATCGACCCAATCTCCTTTTTGATAAAGTAGTCAAGATCTTCATAGAGCTCTTGAAGATTTTCACCCGCCTTCTCAATCCGTTCCAACCGTCGATACCGTTTGGGATCCTTTTCACTCCGTTTGAGTAGTGAAACATTGGCAAAGATGGTGGCAAGGGGGATATTGAGTTCATGCAGGGTATCTTTAAGGAGGCGATCTAGAAGATCATTAGTAATAAAGAGAGGCTCTAATGCCACTTTAGAGAGAATATAACCAAAGAGCAAAGAGAGTGGCAAAAGCATCATCATTACAATCAAAAAGTTTTCATTGCTATATCCAAAGTTTTCAAAGACACCCCACATTAAGATGCCCATCGCTACAAAGGTTATCACATAAAAAATGAGGACTTTAAAGATCTCTTTACGCTTCAAAACAGTATCCAATGCCTCGAATATTGGTAATCGCCTCTTTACCAAAGAGCTGTTTAAGTTTATTGATATAGACTCTCAATGCCCCTGTTCCTGGATCTTCATCACCATAAAGCTCTCGTAAAATCTCTTCCGTACTGACCACTTCACCTCTATACTTTACAAAGAGTGCAAGGAGTTCAGCAAGTTTTTTGGGAAGTGGGATAGGTGTACTATCTCGATAAAGAACCAACCTCTCCATATCAAACAGGTACTCTCCAACCACCACTCTTGGAGTACCATATCGGCGGCGTAAGTGCGCTTCAATACGGAGCAAAAGCTCATCCAAATCGATCGGTTTTTTCATGTAGTCATCAGCACCACTACGGAACCCTGTAGTCAGCGCCTCTTTATCGCGTGCTGATGTAATATAGATGGCAGGGGTGCTATCCCCGCTTTCACGTAACTGCTGTAAAAGATCAAACCCATTCATCTCTGGAACATTGACATCAAGCAGATAGAGGTCGAAATCTTCATGGTAGAGTGCATCAATCGCACTCTTGGCATCAAGATAGTGATGCACTTCATAGGCTTCACCCTCTAAAAAGTCAACAAGCGTCTCACCAAAGAGCCTGTCATCTTCAAGAAGCAGAAGCTTACCCTGCACGCACGACCCTCCATGCAAGGCTCTGTCCAGCAAACATCGGAACAACAGTTTGGTCATAAATTTCAGGTACCAGATAAGGAGATTTTTCGAGAATAACCTCTTTTTCAGGCGGTGTGATGCCATAGATACGTTGTGCATTATCACTCACAAAGGCTTGCAAATTATCAAGGGCTCCATGTTGATCAAAGAGTTGGGCTAAGGCGGGCAAGGCAATCGGTGCTGTAAAGACACCTGCTGCACATCCCGGTGCCTCTTTGCTATTGCGTGGATGGGGTGCTGAATCGGAACCAAACATCACTTTAGGATGTGCTCCCAATGCAACATTGAGCAGTGCAGTACGATCTTCGGGGCGTTTGGCGATCGGTTTACAGAAAAGATGGGGTTGCAATAGACCACCTGCAACATCATCGAGCGTAATATAGAGGTGGTGCAGTGTAATCGTGGCATAGAGATTCTCAAAACGATCAAGTGCTGCCACTGCCTCTTTGGTTGTGATATGTTCCATAATGATCTTAAGGTCTGGAAAGTTGGTTGCTAACATCTCATAGATCGGAATAAACTCTGCTTCACGATCCATAACAAATCCACCCGTTTCACCATGCACACAAAGTGGAATCCCCAAATCACTCATCACACCCAACACAGGAGAGAGCTCTTTAAGATCAAATCCACTTACACCGCCTTCAGAGTTGGTTGTAATCCCTGCTGGATAGAGTTTAATCGCTAAAATCTCATCTTTGACCGACTCTAAAAACTCTGGCGTATAGTCTGAACGGAAAAAGAGCGTCATATATGGAGTAAAGCAGTGATCCCCTTGGGCTTTACAGATACGGTTACGATAGTCACACACCGCCTCTTTGGTGGTCACAGGGGGTACAAGGTTGGGCATAATCAATGCCCCACTAAAGGTTTCACTACTGAGTGGTGCGACAATCTCTAACATATCACCATCACGAAGATGTAGATGCATGTCTAATGGATTTGAAATTGAAATAAACATTGAAAAACCTTTTTTTTAATATTTTTAATGGTATTATACCGCTATCACGTTAGGAGGAAGTTAATCTATGCATGAAGTTGTCAACTGGATCGTCGAAACTGTCGGAGCTATGGGCTATCTTGGTATCTTTATCATGATGTTTTTAGAGAGCTCTTTCTTTCCTTTTCCGAGTGAAGTGGCTATGATCCCTGCGGGTTATTTGGCAAGCAAAGGAGAGATGAATATTGTTGCAGCATTCCTTGCAGGTGCTGGGGGATCGCTAGCAGGTGCACTCTTTAACTATATTCTTGGTCATAAACTTGGTCGCCCTTTTCTTGTCAAATATGGAAAATATCTTATGATCAAACCAGAAACGATCGATAAGACAGAAGCCTTTTTTGAAAAGTATGGTCCAGCAAGCACCCTCTTTGGACGGCTGATTCCTGGTATTCGTCAATATATCTCTCTCCCTGCTGGTATTGGTAAGATGCCTTTGGCAAGCTTTAGTATCTTCACCTTTTTAGGTGCTGGTATCTGGTGTGCTGTACTCTTAGCTCTTGGCTATATGTTTGGTGAACATGAAGATCAAATTCAAGAGGCACTTCACTATATCTTGGCTGTTATCTTTGTTGTCATTGCAGGTGTCTTTTACTACTACCGAAGAAAAAATAAGAAGGTTGAAGAAGAGTTTATTACAGAGTTGGATAAAGAGGCGAATTAAATCGCCTCTTCATCCTCTTCACCCGTACGGATACGGATCACTCTCTCAACATCGGTGACAAAAATCTTACCATCTCCAATCTTTCCAGTGCGTGCAGCATTCATAATCTTTTCAATCACACTATCGACATCATCAGCTTTAACAACCACTTCAACTTTTACTTTTGGAATAAAATCGACCACATACTCTGCCCCGCGGTAAAGCTCTGTATGACCCGCTTGACGTCCATACCCTTTGACTTCACTCACTGTCATTCCTGTAATACCAGCTTCAGCCAAAGCATCTTTCACCTCTTCAATTTTAAAAGGTTTAATTACTGCCTCAATCTTCTTCATCATATGACTCCTTTATTAAGATTTTATATCACACACAAGAGAGAATCTCTCTTGGTGTATGACGGGATAGAACATCTCGTTAAATAGCCCGCTTAAATTCTGGATAGGCCTCAATACCGCATTCACTAAGATCCATACCCTCCAACTGTTCATCATCACTCGCTCGGAATCTAACAATTTTATTAATAATAAAAATTGTTATATATGATACCATAAAAGTAAAAAGAGCGACAACAATAATCCCTTTAAGTTGATCAATAAGTGAAACATCTTTAGCAAAAAGCCCCACTGCAATCGTTCCCCAAATACCATTGACCAAGTGGACAGAGAGCGCTCCAACAGGATCATCAATACGCAACTTATCGAAAAATGGTACCGCAAAGACAACCAGTGCTCCACCAATCATACCAATCAAGATCGGTGTATAGATATCAAACAGATCCGCCCCTGCTGTAATGGCAACAAGACCTCCCAATGCCCCATTGAGAATCATTGTAATATCGAACTTTTTATATTGCACGTAGATAATCACTGCGGCAATAATGGCTCCTGCCAATCCTGCTGTGTTTGTATTCATAATGGTCAATGCAACGGTATCAGCACTCTCTTTAGAAGAGATAGAGCCTACTGAACCACCATTAAATCCAAACCAGCCGATCCAAAGAATCATTGCCCCCAATGTTACTAATGGAATATTGGATGCAGGAATCGCTCGCACTTTACCATCGGAGTATCGACCTTTACGTGGACCAATGATTAAAATTGCTGCCAAAAGTGCCCATGCACCAGTTGAGTGAATCACTGTAGAGCCTGCAAGATCATGCATCGCACTAATATCAAGGAATGTTCCTTCAAGCATATTGGCTCCCCATGTCCAGTTCACAACAAGTGGATAGATCACTGCTGCCATTGCAACTGTAAAGAGCATCAATGGAATAATACGGGTACGTTCACTCACACCACCACTCATAATATTGACAGTCTTTCCAACAAAGGCCATCTGAAACAGAAAAGCTGCCCACTTGCTCATGCTATCGTTTTCCCAGCTACCAAATGCCAATTGATAACCGATCAATAAAAATGCCATCGATGCCACCGCATAGATCATGGTGTTAACCGTCAAAACAGCACTCACATTCTTAGTACGTACAATACCTGCCTCCAACATTGCAAAGCCTGGTACCATAAAGATAATCAGGGTCATTGCAAAGAGCATAAATAGCGTATCGACCACATAGGCCAGTTCGCTTGGCTGCATGAAAACTCCTTTAAATTAAATTTTAATTTCAAATTTAATTATAAATGATAGAGAAAGAGAGTCGATAGAGGAGAATTGATTAAATTTTATGCAGTTTTTTGATTATTTAAAATATTTTTAAGATGGGGTTGATTAAAAATTAGACACTCCCCATTTTCGCCTTGAAAATGGGGAGAATAGAAGGGAGATACGAGAGTATTAAAGTGCTTCGGTATCCTCTTCACCAGTACGAATACGTACCGCTTTTTCAACACTGCTAATGAAGATTTTACCATCACCAATCTTTCCAGTACGAGCCGATTCAGTGATCTTTTCAATCACCATATCGACACTCTCATCACTCACAACCAACTCAATCTTCACTTTTGGAAGAAAGTCAACCACATACTCAGCACCGCGATAAAGTTCGCTATGGCCTTGCTGACGACCATAACCTTTTACTTCAGTGACAGTCATCCCTGTGATGCCCGCTTCTGCAAGGGCATCTTTAACATCTTCAAGCTTGAAGGGTTTGATAATCGCTTCGATCTTTTTCATAATGGTTACACCTTTCCTATATTAGAGGTTCAAGGCACGTTCGCCATGTGTTGACTCATCAAGACCGATTGTTTCAGTCTCTTCATCAACACGTCCACCACCAGTAACCGCTGCTGATACAAAGTAAACAATCGCTGTCATCACACCGCTATAGACAATGGTCAAACCAACTGCTTCAAGCTGGCTTACAAGCTGGCTTCCAATGCTGTAGTTTTCAGGCATTGCATAGTCAGCAATAAAGAGTGCTGTTGCGATAGATCCCCAGATACCAACCAAACCGTGAACCCAGAAGGCATCCAAAGAGTCATCGACTTTAAAGATCTTCTTAATTTTAGAGACGGCAAGGAAACCAAGGAAACCACCGACAAGACCGATGATAATCGCACCACCAACACCTGCTGTACCAGACGCTGGAGTAATTGCAACAAGACCTGCAACGGCACCAGAAGCACCACCAACAAGGGTTGGTTTTTTGAAGATCAACCACTCACCGATAATCCATCCGATCACACCAAGTGATGCTGCAACGTTTGTTACAAGGAATGCAGATGCCGCTGTACCGTCAGCCGCAACTTCTGAACCTGCGTTGAATCCGAACCATCCAAACCAAAGGAGCATCGCACCAAGAACAACAAGGATTGGAGAGAAAGGCTTAATAGCTGTCTTTTCATAATCTTTTCGGCGACCAAGAAGCATTGCTACAACAAAACCTGCAACACCTGCATTAATATGGACAACCGTACCACCTGCAAAGTCAATTTCACCAAAGTTTAGGGTTTCACCACCACCCCATGCCCAGTGTGTCACTGGTGCATACACAACAATAATCCAAAGAGCAGAGAAGATGACAAATGTTGAGAACTTCACACGCTCAATCATTGAACCACTTGCAATTGCAACAGTAATCGCTGCAAATGTGCCTTGGAAAGCAACAAAAAGTAGTTCAGGAATTGTTCCACTCAATGCATTACTATCAATACCAGAAAGCATCACTTTACCAGTACCAATAAAGTCACCATCACCAAATGCAATCGAGTAACCTACAACAACCCATACCAAAGTACCAATTGCATAGGCTGCAAGGCTCATACCCATAGTATTCAAGACATTCTTACTGCGTGTCAAACCACCATAAAAGAGTGCCAAACCAGCTGGTGTCATCAACATAACGAATGCTGTCGCAACAAGCATCCATGCTGTATCCCCACTATTGAGTTCATCTGCCGATGCCAAAATTGGCAAGAAGAGCAGTGGAAGCAACCATTTCTTCATGAAATCTCCTTTTCAATATTTTCCATCATTGGAAAGATTACGCCTGAATTATACAAATTTCTAATTCATGATGATAGATAGTGATTGATTAATTTTTAAGCAGTTTGTGAAAAGGGATAGAGTTACTTCTCTGAATAACAGCAACTTAATCTATGAAAAAAATCCTCAATATAGAAAAATTTATCCATTAATTCTTAATCTTTCTCTCATGAAATATCTGATCCATAAGGTTGTTTTCGATAGAATCTATCTTAGTTTTATTTCAAAGCAAAAGGTTTTGAATGTCAGATCTGTTTAAAGAGAGTGAAGATATCCAAGAAGTTTCAATTGAAGAGAGTATGAAAGGGAGCTACCTCGACTATTCGATGAGTGTTATCATCGGTCGGGCGCTTCCTGATGCAAGGGATGGGCTTAAGCCTGTACACCGCCGTATTCTCTATGCGATGCATGAGTTGGGCGTAACATCACGCGCAGCGTATAAAAAGAGTGCCCGTATTGTCGGGGATGTGATCGGTAAGTACCATCCTCATGGTGATACAGCAGTTTATGATGCACTCGTGCGTATGGCACAAGACTTTTCAATGCGTATTCCACTTGTTGATGGTCAAGGAAACTTTGGTTCCATCGATGGTGATAATCCAGCGGCAATGCGTTATACCGAAGCACGTATGACACGCCTTGCTGAAGAGCTTATGCGTGATATCGAAAAGGATACTGTCGATTTTATCCCTAACTATGACGATACGATGAGTGAACCCGATGTTCTCCCAAGCCGTGTACCTAACCTACTTTTAAATGGCTCGAACGGGATTGCTGTTGGTATGGCAACCAACATTCCACCCCATCGTCTTGATGAACTGATCGATGCCCTACTCGTCCTCATCGATAATCCATCTGCTGAACTTGAAGATCTGCTTGAACATATCAAAGGACCAGACTTCCCAACAGGTGGCATTATCTTTGGGCGTAAAGGGATTATGGACGCCTATAAAACAGGGCGTGGGCGTATTAAAGTACGTGCCAAAACCCATATTGAGAAGAAGGGCAACCGAGAAGTTATCGTCATCGATGAACTCCCTTATCAAGTCAACAAATCAAAACTGATCGAAAATATTGCCCAACTTGCCAAAGATAAGGTGATTGAGGGAATCAGTGAAGTACGTGATGAGAGTGACCGTGAAGGGATTCGTGTCGTCATTGAACTTAAAAAAGATACGATGAGTGAAATTATTCTCAATAACCTCTTCAAATCGACACAGATGCAGACGACATTCGGAATTATCCTTCTTGCGATCCACAATAAAGAGCCAAAAATCTTCACCTTAATGGAGCTTCTTAAACTCTTTATTCAGCATCGTAAAACAATTATTATCCGAAGAACCATCTTTGAACTTGAAAAAGCGAAAGCCCGTGCCCATATCTTAGAGGGTCTACGCATTGCTCTCGATAATATTGATGAGATTGTTGCACTGATCCGTGCTTCTAAAGATGCCAATGAGGCACGTGATGGCTTGATGGAACGCTTTAGTCTGAGTGAAAAACAGGCACAAGCGATTCTTGATATGCGCCTGCAACGCCTTACAGGACTTGAACGTGACAAGATCGAACAAGAGTATCAAGCCTTGATGGCAGAAATTGAACGCCTAAGCAATATTCTAAAATCTGAAGATCTTCTCAATCAGATTATTAAAGAGGAGTTGCTTGAGATTAAAGAGAACTTCTCCACCCCTCGTCTCACTGAGATTGTCGATGATTATGAAGATATCGATATTGAAGATTTGATTCCAAATGAACCGATGGTTGTCACCATCACCCACCGTGGTTACATCAAACGCGTACCCGTTAAACAGTATGAGAAGCAACATCGTGGTGGTAAAGGCAAAACCGCTGTCACCACCCATGATGATGACTTTATCGAAAGCTTCTTTATCTCTAATACGCACGATACCCTCATGTTTGTCACCGACCGTGGTCAACTCTATTGGCTTAAAGTCTATAAGATTCCAGAAGGGTCACGTACTGCCAAAGGTAAAGCGGTCGTCAACCTCATCCAACTTCAGCCAGATGAGAATATTATGGCGATTATTCCAACCACCGATTTTGATGAGAATAAATCACTCGCCTTCTTTACCAAAAAGGGTATTGTCAAACGTACCAATTTGAGTGAATTCAAAAATATCCGCTCTGTCGGTGTTCGTGCTATTACACTTGATGAGGATGATGAACTGGTCACAGCAAAAATCATCCTACCTGAAACCGCTTGGCTCTTTGTTCTGACACAAAAAGGGATGTGTATCCGCTTCCCTGTCACAGATGCTAGAGAGATGGGACGTACAGCACGCGGTGTCACCGCGATACGCTTCAAAATCGAAGATGACCATGTGATTGGTGCAACCACGATACGTGATGAGAGCCAAGAGCTATTAACGGTAGCTGAAAAAGGTATCGGTAAGCGTACAGAAGCGGGTGAATATCGCCTCCAAAGCCGTGGTGGTAAAGGTGTCGTTGCGATGAAACTAACACCAAAGACTGGCAATGCTGTCGGTGTTGTGATTGTCGATGAGCATAAAGATTTGATGGCACTCACCCAAAGTGGTAAGATGATCCGTGTCGATATGCAGAGTATCCGAAAAGCAGGACGTAACACCAGCGGTGTCAAGATTGTCACACTCGAATCGGGCGATCGGGTCAACTCCATTGCAAGCTGTCCTAAAGAGGAAGCAGACGAAGAGATCTTAGAAAAAGAGAATCAAGAGTAACCTCTCTCATACGATCACACCTTCACATAGGGGTGTGATCGCTTATCCCCTCACACCTTCAAACAGAGACAATATCAAGTCGATTTTAACGATCAATTGGTTATCATAAAAAAAATGGCTAAATGGAGTAGATAGGATGAAGATCGCTATCGTCGAAGATGACATTAATATGCGAAAATCTCTTGAAATTGCTTTAGGCGATTATGACGACTTTGAGGTCAAAACCTTTCGCAATGCCAAAGAGGCACTCAAAAAGTTAGATGATAGCTACGATCTTGTCATCTCCGATATTACAATGCCGGGAATGGATGGGATTGAGTTTGTAACAACCCTCAATGGACAATATGATGTCATTATCATTACAGGTAATGCCACGCTCAACCATGCCATTGAGTCGATTCGGCTTGGTGTGAGTGACTTTCTTACCAAACCTTTTGAGGTCGAAACCCTTGTGGAGGCGATTCGACGCAGCCAAAAGGTACAAGCCCGTCTTGCTAAAAGAGCTTCTCAAGTCGAAGGACCCTCTTCAACACCCTACTTTTATGGCTCATCAAAAGCACTCGAAAAGGCTCTCAAACTTGCTTACAAAGCAGCCAAAAGTGATGCATCGATTCTTCTTTTGGGAGAGAGTGGTGTCGGTAAAGAGCTCTTTGCCAAAACAATTCATGAACACTCTCCACGAAAAGATAAACCCTTTGTTGCCATCAATATGGCTGCTATTCCAGAAAATTTGATCGAAAGTGAGCTGTTTGGTTTTGAAAAGGGTGCCTTTACAGATGCGGTTGAAGCCAAAATCGGAAAGTTTGAAGCGGCCAATGGCGGAACCCTCTTTCTTGATGAGATTGCTGAAATGCCCTACCATCTTCAAGCCAAACTTTTACGAGCTCTTCAAGAGAAGATTATCTACCGATTGGGATCAACCAAGGGTATTCCAATTGATGTGCGAATCATTAGTGCCACCAATGCCGATATTAAGATGAAGATGCAAGAGCAGAGCTTTCGTGAAGATCTCTATTACCGTATCGCTACCATTCCTATTGTGATTCCACCACTGCGTGAGCGTGTCGATGAAATTCTTCCAATTGCTCAAAAGAGTCTTGAAAATGTGATACAAAAGTATAATTTCTCTCCCAAATATTTTAGCGATGAAGCCAAAGCAAAACTCTTAGCCTACCACTGGCCTGGGAATATACGAGAGTTGATTGCCGTGGTTGAACGTGCTGCCATCTTATCCGAGGGAGATACCATTACCGAAGAGGATCTCTTTTTGGATGCAAGAATTTGATCGATTGAAGGATATAAAGTCACAATATTATACCAATAACTAATCCCCTTTTCGATATAATCGCGTAACTTTCATTCTGACGAGGTAGAGATCATGCGTAAATTCAATGTTGCAGTTGTAGGTGCCACAGGTGCTGTCGGTGAAGAGATGCTAAGAGTCCTTGAAGAGGTCGATTTTCCTATAGCAAAACTTGTTCCTCTTGCAAGTGCAAGAAGTGCTGGCGGTACTGTTGAATACAAAGGTCAAGAGGTGACTGTTAAAGAGTTGACCGAAACAGTCTTTGAAGAGGAAGAGATTGAAATTGCCCTCTTTAGTGCAGGTGGTTCAGTATCGGCAAAGTTTGCACCTTATGCGGTTGAGGCGGGTGCTGTTGTTGTCGATAATACAAGCCATTTCCGAATGGATCCTGATGTTCCATTGGTTGTTCCAGAGGTTAACCCAGAAGATATTGCAAAGTGGCGTATCAAAGGGATTATTGCCAACCCTAACTGCTCAACGATTCAGATGGTTCAAGCACTCAAGCCACTACATGATGCTTACGGTGTCGAGCGTATCGATGTCAGTACCTACCAAGCGACATCGGGTGCTGGTAAAAGTGCAATGGAAGAGCTTGTGAATCAGATGCAGGCATTTTTTGCTTTCAAACTTGAAGATAGCCCTAAAGAGCGCTTCCCTCATCAAATTGCACTCAATGTCATTCCACAAATTGATGTCTTTTTAGAGAATGGATTTACCAAAGAAGAGATGAAGATGGTCAATGAGACCAATAAGATTATGCATGACACCATTCAAGTAGCGGCAACCTGTGTCCGTGTTCCAACCTTGCGTGGTCATGCAGAGAGTATTACTGTCACCTGTAAACGTGATGTTGATGCCGATGCAGCACGTGAAGTCATTGCCAAAGGTGAAAATATCGTTGTTATGGATGATCCTCAACATAGCGTCTATCCAATGCCAACCATCTGTGTCGATAAGAATGAGACCTTTGTGGGACGTATCCGAAACGATATCTATCGTTCCAATGTTTTACATATGTTTGTTGTGGCTGATAACCTCCGTGTTGGTGCTGCGACCAATGCTGTGCGTATCGCACTTAAATGGATCGAAATGGAGTCTGAATAATGAAGCTCTTAGAAAAACTTTTTGAGTCAACACTCTGGAATGGTCGGCTCTTTGTACTATTGGCTGTTATCTTCTCAATGTTTGGATCGATTGTCCTCTTCTTTGTCGCAAGTGTCGATATTTGGGGCATCATGATCAAAACCTTTGAGACCTATCTACACCACCAACACCCTGAACACTTCCATGAGGAGCTTGTTGGTGTCATTATTGGTGCAGTTGACCTTTACCTCATGGCAATTGTCATGCTGATCTTTAGTTTTGGTATTTATGAGCTCTTTATCTCCGAGATCGATCCAGCAAAACAGGCTGAAGGCTCTAAAATTCTTGAGATCCACTCGCTTGATCAACTCAAAGATAAGTTGGCCAAAGTAATTGTGATGGTTTTGGTCGTCAGCTTCTTTAAAAAAGCGCTCTATACCCACTACGACACACCACTTGAGATGCTCTATTTTGCAGGGGCAATTTTAGCTTTGGCAGTTGGACTCTATTTCCTACATAAAGGGGGAGAACACTAATGATTTTTGTTGATGCATGCTTTAATAAACCGACCCCCTATACGCCTGTTTGGATGATGCGCCAAGCGGGGCGCTATCTTCCAGAGTATATGGCTGTTCGCCAAAAAGCAGGTGACTTTCTAACACTTTGTAAAAATCCTGCAATGGCAGCAGAAGTGACCCTACAACCTATCGATATTGTTGGTGTCGATGCGGCAATTTTGTTTAGCGATATTTTGGTGATCCCTTTAGAGATGGGAATGGATCTTACATTTGCCAAAGGAGAAGGACCTGTCTTTAGCGACCCTATCCGTACACCAGAAGATCTCAAACGGCTTCAACCCAATGCCCATGAACGACTCACCTATGTCTATGAGACCATCAAAATCGTTCGTGAACGGCTTGCTGATGATAAAGCACTTATCGGCTTTACAGGTGCGCCATGGACACTCATTACCTATATGATTGAAGGGCGTGGTACCAAAACCTACAATATTGTCAAAAAACTGATCTATACTCAGCCTGAGTTTGTTCATGCCCTCCTTCGTGAAGTGACAGAGGTGGTCAAACTCTATCTTGAGAAGCAGATTGAAGCGGGTGTCAATGCCGTGCAAATTTTTGATAGTTGGGCAGCGGCTCTCGAAAAACCGAAATATTTTGAGTTCAGCTGGAACTATATGAAAGAGATTGCCTCTTATATTAAAGGAAAATATCCCCATATTCCTGTCATTATGTTCCCTAAAGGGATTGGTGCTTACCTTGATGATATTGATGGAGAGTTCGATGTCTTTGGTGTCGATTGGGGCACACCAATGGCATTGGCCAAAGAGAAACTTGGTGATCGCTATGTTCTTCAAGGAAATATGGAGCCGTGCCGACTCTACTCAAAAGAGGCAACCAAAGCGTGTGTCACTGCCCTACATGAGATTATGCAAGGTCAAGGGCATATCTTCAACCTTGGACACGGTATCTTACCTGATGTACCTGTTGAAAATGCCAAATATTTTGTTGAGCTTATCCACCAAATCACACGGAAGGGACAATGACACGCACAATACTTTTTTTGCTTTTGCCACTCTTTCTCTTTTCAAAGGATATTGTCGAAGTCTATCGTCTGCATGGAATGAATGGGTTGGAGAAAATGCTCGATCTCGAATTGAGCAGTCCAGCCTATTGGCAAAAGGCTCTTCAAAACCATGATATTCGTTACGGTTTCTTCGATACTCCAACCGATCTTCTTTTATGCACAAAAAGCAAAAGAGAGCTTGCCCTCTATACTATCAATGGTCATCTACAACTCAAACAGAAGACTCCAATCATTATCGGGCAAGCCGCTGGTGATAAGATTCGAGAGGGCGATATGAGGACCCCTATTGGGGTTTATCATATTGTTGCTCGCAAAACAAACTTAGAAAAGAAGTATGGACCTTTGGCGTTTGTTACTGACTATCCCAACCGTTTTGATCGTATCTGGGGTAAAAATGGTCACGGTATCTGGTTGCATGGACTCCCTCCAGGTAAAGAGGGTGAGAAGAATGCCACCAAGGGGTGTATTGCAGTCGATAACCAAACGCTCTTACATCTCGACCGACAACTCTCACTGGATCGTGCACTACTGGTCATTAGTGAAACACCGCTACAAGAGGTTTCAGAAGAGACGATGCGCCATCTTCTCGCCTTTATCTACCATTGGCGTTACACATGGAAATATAACCTCTTCAATGAGTATCTCGAAAACTACTCACCACGTCTGGTATTTCAATCTGTCCATGATTTTAACTACTTCTCAAAATATAAAGAGCGGGTTTTTGAAAAGAATAGAAACCGAAAAAAGACGCTACGATTTAGTGACTTAAAGGTTGTACCCTATCCCAACTCTTTAGGAAAAAAGTTGTGGTATGTCTCTTTTCATGAATATTACAAAAGTGGGGGCTATATCTTTTCGGGTACTAAAAAGATTCTTGTTGAAGAGAAACGCCCCAACCATTTCAAAATCATTGTGGAATAGTCGATGCGCTTTCTTATTTTTTTACTGTTAAACTACCTCGTTCTCTTTTCTGCCGAACTTCACTTCAAACTCTATAAATTGACAGGAAAAGAGAAAGGTCCAACCCTGCTTGTTTTTGGTGGTATTCATGGCAACGAACCTGGTGGATATTTTGCCCCTGCCCTTTTGGTCACACACTACCATATCGATAAAGGTGCTCTTTGGGTTGCTCCCAATCTCAATTTCGATAGTATTATCCGTTTTCAGCGTGGTCGTTATGGTGATATGAACCGTAAATTCTCCACTATTGCCAAAAATGACCCCGATAAAGAGATTATTGAAGATATCAAAGCCTTGATTCTTAACGATCAAGTCGATCTAATTTTAAATCTGCATGATGGTCATGGGTTCTATCGGGACAAGTGGCAAAACTCAATTTTCAATCCAAAAGCTTGGGGACAAGCCTGTATTATTGATCAAAAATCGATTGATGCCAAACGTTTTGGGGATCTTGATAAACTGGCACGACAAGTCTCAAAACGTTTGAATAAAAAACTGCTCTATCAACACCATATTTTTAACGTTAAAAATACTGAAACCAAAATGAAAGATGAGCAGATGCGGCTCTCATTGACCTACTTTGCCATCACCCATGGCAAACCGGCAATGGCAATTGAGACCAGTAAGAATCTTACCGATGTCTCCCAAAAAGTACTCTATCAACTGCGTGCAATTGAAGCCTTTATGGATGAGATTGGGATCTCTTATCATCGCGATTTTGATATGAATTTGCAAACAATTCGCACACTTCTACACCATTATGGTACGGTTGTCATTAACGACAACTTCCTGGTTCCACTCGATACTGTTGATAAACTTCTACGCTTTGTACCTCTTAAAAAGCGTGGCAACCACATCACCTATGCCGACTCTCCACTTGCCGCGATCAAAAAGAGTGGTCGCTACTACCATGTGATGATTGGTCCTTGGAAAATCACAACGCTACAACCAGACTACTTTACGATGAAAGAGCGACTCCCATCGGTTGAAATTGAAGCCGATGAGGAGATCAAAAAGGTAAAAATTCCATCGATCTTTGAGTTTAGAGAGAGCTTCAGAGTCCATGCCCCCAAAGGGTATCGTGTCAATATTATCGGCTTCTCTAAAAAGGGAAAAAGTAATGAGAATAATATGACCATCACCTTTCATGATCTCAACCCACGCTATGCGATGGATAAACATAACCGTCTTTTCCGTGTCGAGTTTTATCATAACAACCAATTTTGTGGCATGACGATTGCCAAAAAGGTAGATCCATGAGAACGATCTTTGGACCGATTCCCTCAAGACGTTTCGGTACCTCTTTGGGTATCGATTTAAGTCCTGGCAAGAAACAGTGCAATTTTGACTGTCTCTATTGTGAATTGGCTGCGGCAAAGCCGGTTGATACAATTGAGAATCCACCAAGTGTGGATGAAGTGATGAGTGAACTCACTATAGCACTCCAAGAGCATAGCGATATTGATGTCATTACGATCACTGCCAATGGTGAACCAACCCTCTACCCCTTTCTTGATGAGTTGATTGAGCGTATCAATGCGATCAAAAATGACTACAAAACCCTCATATTAACCAATGCCTCAACAATTCATAACCCAAATATTCAAACCACTCTAAGCAGACTCGATACCGTCAAACTCTCACTCGATTGTGTCACTTCTGAATGCTTTAAAAAGTTGGATCGTCCGACACAATCGGTCAATCTTGAATCAATCATTAAAGGGATTGAAACCTTTAGAAGAATCTATCAAGGTGAGATGGTGCTTGAGATTTTGATGGTCAAGGGGCTGAATAACAGCGATGAAGAGATCGAAGCTTTTAATAAGATTCTTCCAAAACTTGGAGCCGATCGCATCGACTTAGGCACGGTTGATCGTCCACCCGCCTACCCTATCGAACCCCTTAGCTATGCTGAACTTCATCAAATTGCCCAAAAGTTCGATCCATCACTTCCTATCCATATCGCCAGCCGTCACCAAGCCAAAGAGGCACAAGGGAGTTATAGTGACGAAGAGATTCTTTCGACACTTCAAAAGCGTCCACTCACTCTCAATGATATTCATACCCTCTTTGATGCAGAGAGTCTGAAACGTTTTCAAAAACTTTTAGAAGAAAAGAGAGTCGCAACCAAACAAGTTGGTACACTCACATTTTATGGAACAGATTTTTCAAAACAAAAATCGAAAAAAATTTCAAAAAACTCTTGACAAGTAAAAACTTTTGCTATATAATTTCGGCGTGATTCAAAGGTCACGCCTTTAAATGTTCCGGATTAGCTCAGCGGTAGAGTAGGTGGCTGTTAACCACTTGGTCGCTGGTTCGAATCCAGCATCCGGAGCCATTCTTTCTTCTAAAATTTATTATTTAGATTACAACTTATCACTTCAAATATT
>QNYO01000093.1 GCA_003978765.1 Hydrogenimonas sp.
ATGTTGGTAACCTTGTCTGCCCAGCGAGCTATGATGTGGGGACACACCTCAATATCGTTTTGGTTTCGGTTCCAGAGGGTGAAGATAAGATTGAAAAATATCCTGTCATGTTCCGTCAAGCTGATTTGGTACTGATTACCAAAACCGACTTGTTGCCATATTTCGATTTTAGTGTTGAGCGTGCGAAGCAAGCGGCACGTAAAATTAAGCCAGGTGTCGATGTTTTGGAGGTAAGTACCAAAGACCCCGACTCAGTTAAGCGAGTTGCTGACTGGATTAAATTTAAAATGGAGATGCGCTAATGTGTTTGTCAATTCCTTCTAAAGTGATTGAGATTAATCAAGAGGAGCGTACGGCAATTGTCGATACGATG
Organism: Hydrogenimonas sp.; assembly: GCA_003978765.1. Lineage (GTDB taxonomy): Bacteria > Campylobacterota > Campylobacteria > Campylobacterales > Hydrogenimonadaceae > Hydrogenimonas. Next base: position 374 of record QNYO01000093.1, read on the forward strand.
GGTGTGAAGCGTAAAGCGAGCATCGATTTTATTGCCGATGAGGTGAAAGTGGGTGATTATGTACTTATTCACATCGGATATGCGATGAATATCATTGATGAAGAGTCTGCTCAAGAGAGTCTGAAGCTCTATCAGGAGATTATTGAGTCGATGGAAGAGGAGGAGCGGCAGCGGATGATTGAAGAGTCCGATAATTGTCCAGGTAGGAGTCAGGCTTGAGTCTGCAACTCAAAGATCTCTATGACGGCTTTAGAGATCCCGACGCGATCAAAGCGTTGGCCAAAATCATTGCCGAAGATGCGAAGAAGCTGAAAGAGCCACTCAACATCATGGAGGTGTGCGGCGGTCACACCCACACCATTATGAAGTATGGTCTTAAACAGCTTCTTCCAGAGAATATCGACTTTATCCATGGACCTGGATGTCCTGTCTGTATTATGCCCAAAGAGCGTATCGACCATGCGATTGCACTGGCCAATATCGAAGGGGCGATTCTCTGTACATTGGGGGATATGATTCGTGTCCCAGGTAGTGAAAGCTCATTGGCTAAAGAGCGTGCCAAAGGGTGCGATATTCGCTCTCTCTACTCTCCAATGGATATTCTTCCGATTGCCAAAGAGAATCCTGATAAAAAAGTGATCTTCTTTGCAATCGGTTTTGAGACCACAACACCGATGACAGCGGCGGTGATTTTGCAAGCCAAAAGAGAGGGGATTAAAAACCTCTTTGTACATATCAACCATGTTCTTGTACCACCGCCAATGCATGCACTTCTTGAAGATGGTGAAGCCAAGATTGGTGCCTTTATTGGTCCATCGCATGTGAGCGTTATTACAGGTTCTAAAATCTATGAGCCATTCCCTGAAATGTATGGTACGCCAGTTGTCGTCAGTGGGTTTGAACCCGTAGATGTGATGCACGGTATTTCGATGATTCTCAAACAAAAAATTGAAGGGCGTGCTGAGGTTGAAGTGGAGTATGAACGGTCAGTGACCCGCGAGGGTAACCTTGTCGCACAAAAGATGATCGATGAGGTGATGGAGGTTCGTGACCACTTTAGATGGCGAGGTATCGGAGATATTCCTAAGAGTGGTTTAAAGCTTCGTGAGGAATATGCCGATATAGATGCCGAGAAGGTTTTTGCCGAGTATCTGAGTGACACACCGATTGATGACCATAAACTCTGTATTTGCGGTACGATTCTAAAAGGGTTGGCCAAACCTTATGAGTGTCAGGTCTTTGGAACTGCTTGTACACCCAATACACCACTTGGTAGCTGTATGGTAAGTAGTGAAGGGGCTTGTAACGCTTACTATCGGTTTGGGGGTATCGAGTAGAACTCGATTCATTGAGATACGCAAAGAAAAGAGGAATGATGAAACAGGTACAACTAAGTCATGGTGGCGGCGGGGAGGAGATGAACCGCCTGATTCACGATCTTTTTTACAAAAATTTTGATAACGATATTTTGTCAAGTGCTGAAGATGCGGCGGTACTCAAACCAGCAGGCTCTGTCGCTTTTACGACCGACTCTTTTACGGTAAGCCCAATCTTTTTCAATGGTGGTGATATTGGAAAGTTGGCGATCGCTGGTACTGTGAACGATTTGGCAATGATGGGGGCAAAACCTCTCTGGCTCAGCAGTGCCTTTATGATTGAAGAGGGCCTTCCCTTTGAGGCATTGGAACGCATCGTACAGAGTATGGCACAAGAGCTCAAAAAGAGTGGTGCAAAAATTGTTTGTGGTGACACAAAAGTAGTCCCCAAAGGCTCGGTTGACAAGATCTTTATCAACACATCAGGTATTGGTGAGGTGATTCAAGAGGGTATCAGTGCCCATGCTCTTGAGATAGAGGATGTGATTATCGTTTCACGCGATATTGGTCGACATGGTGCGGCGATTATGATGGAGCGCGAGGGGATCGATCTTCATAGTGATCTTCAAAGTGACTGTGAGACCCTTTGGCCCGCTGTTGAAGCCTTGATAGATGCCAAGGTACGGATTAAAGCGATGCGTGATGCAACACGTGGCGGTTTGGCAGCTGTATTGAATGAGTGGGCAGTTGCAAGCAATATCTGTATTGAGGTTGAAGAGGAGCAGTTGCCTGTTTGTGAAGAGGTGCGGGGTGTCTGTGAAATGCTCGGTTTTGAGCCGTATGATTTAGCAAATGAGGGGACATTTGTCTTAGCAGTCAATGCAGAAGATGCACCATTGGCATTAGAGACTTTGAGCCGATACCCCTTCTGTGTAGATGCTGCAATCATTGGTACCGTCACACTTAAAAAGCCTGGTAAGGTGATTTTGAAGAGTCCTTGGGGAAGTAGCCGTTTCTTGGAGCTTCCTAAAGGTGAACTACTGCCGAGGATCTGCTAATGCATGAGTACTCGATTGTCCAAGCACTTTTACAACAGTGTGAACAGCACGCCGAAGCCAATAGTGCCGAAAAGGTGACAAAAGTTGTTGTCAAGATTGGCGTTTTGAGTGGGGTTGAACCCCATCTACTTCAGACAGCCTTTGATACCTTTAAAGAGGAGACACCAGTCTGTGCCAATGCGACACTGGAGATTATTCACCAAAAGGTAGTGATCCACTGTCATGAGTGTCAACAGGAGTTTACACTGGAGAAGCATGAGTATGCTTGTCCTTCATGCAGTGGAAATAGTGTCAAAATTATTGACGGAGAAGATCTGCTCTTGATGCAACTTGAAATGGAGTAATGGATGGAATACTATACATGGATACTCGCCTTGCATGTGATGAGCTTTATTAGCTGGATGGCGATGCTTTTTTATCAACCAAGACTCTATGTCTATCATCAAGAGCATGCTGATAATCGTGGCTTTACCGATGTGGTCAAGATTCAAGAGCATAAGCTTTACCATTTTATTGGCGTTCCAGCCATGTGGTTGACGATTTTAAGCGGTAGTGCAATGATTGCTTTAGCACCAGAGCTTTTTAAAACGGGGATGTGGCTTCATATCAAGTTGACAGCCGTTTTACTTTTGGTTGCTTACCACTTCTCACTTGGCTGGTTCAAAAAGCGTTTGGCTGATGGTCGATGTACCAAAAGTGGTAAATTTTTTAGAGTTTACAATGAGATCCCAACCCTACTGATGATCCTTATTGTCATTATGGTGGTGGTCAAACCGATATAAGTGGAGAACGATCTTGATACCGATTAGCCAAAATGCAGTGAAACGTGGGATTATCAAGTCACATATGCAGTTTGTTGAAAAGAATAGTGTCCCTGTGGCACTCTTTAGCTTTGTATGTGACCTACCACCATCTTCAGATGAGACATTAGAGAGTATGGTGACGATTGTACAGGAGCAGACAGATTTTTCAACCCTGCTTTTATGTGAAGATGGAGCACTCTTGACCTTTATTAAAGGTGTGCAGTTGCATCGATCGGTTGAGATTGTGAAAAACCTGCAAGAGACACTGCGTAAAGAGCTTGGTATTGAGATGGTTTACGGTGCATTGACCATGATTGAGGGGGGTGAGGCGTACGACGTTCTGATTGCACGCTTAAAGCGCTATCTTGCCCAAGCTAAGAGCATGGGTGAAGGAAAGATCTGTTATGGAACGGCTAAGTATGACTTCTGTGTGGATGGGGGTGAAGAGAAGATTTTTTCCGACTTCTTTGAAGCCTATGATACTGTGACACTCTATAACTTCTACAATGGCATGCCCTTAAGTGAAGAGGTAAAGGTACTCTCCTATCAGGATGGGGTTTTGCGTATCAAAACCTCTTTTGCACGAGCCATCTTTTTACAGAATGAACCCTTTACATTTTTGAAACATCCTCGCCTCCCTGATACGATTAAAGCCGATATTGTTCAAGCACTTCCCAATCGTGCTGAGGTGGTTTTAAGCCATTTTCGGTTTGTTGATAAATCACCTGTGGATCGTGAAAATATCCGTATTACACCGGATGAAAAGATTGAAGTCTCGATTGAGTGTGCGAATGGTGAACATCTGATTGGAACGATTCACTCATTAGCTGTTAATTCGATTGCCGTCAAGATGGTCGATGTTAAGGTGGCAGAAGAGTGTTTTGAGAAGGAGAATCGCCACAATATCTTATCATTTGAGCTTCCCGAACGGGAAGGTCAGAAGGTGGAGATGCGTATCTCTGCACTCTTACGTGGAAAAAAAGATGATCAGCTTATCTTCTCTATCTATCCCAACTACTTTTTTAAACAGAAGATTGAGAGCTATATTGCACTTCAGCAGACACGGCTCATTACCATTATGCAGAAGATGGTATTGAACTTCTATCAAGGGTAGTACTTACTTATAATCATCCATCGAGAGATAACCACCCACAAGGAGCACCACAACACCCAAAAGGTTGATATAGAGAATATGGCGTGTACCATTATCTTTTTGAAGCAACCCAGCAACAGGCTCACTAATCAGTTGTGATTCGTGGTATCCCCAGTAAAAGATTGCCATACTTGCAAAGAGTAGAAAGATCCCAATATTTTTTTTCATCGGTTGTCATCTCCAAAGAGGATAGTTTTGTTAGATTATTATAGTAGAAAAGGGTGAAGGATGAAAGCGGAGAGTCTCTCCGCTTTCAGAGTGTGGATTAGATAGGAAGGACACGAATATTTGGATCAAGTTTCTCTTTAAGAGTTGACTCGATCGCATAGAGTGTACCAGTCGTTGAGCTAGCACACCCTGAACATGCACCAAGGTATCGGATGTAAACATCTGTATATTGACCATTCTGTTTGACATCGAGAACTTCCATGTTACCACCATCCATGATAAGGAATTGGCGGATGCTCTCATCGATAACACTGTCGATCGCTTTGATCTTTTGAACAAGTGTCATATCGTTAAATGGAATCTGCTCACCACTTGCTTGCTTCTCAGCTGTCTCTTTGAGCTTCTCTTCTTCCATCTCTTTGCGTACATCAGCAAGGATGTCAACAAGATAGTATTCACGCTCTTCGTGACCACCTGGTTTGACACAGCTCTTACAGAAGGCACCTGCTTTGGTGTAGTCAGTAATCTCTTCAACGGTTTTAAGGTCGTTGAGCTTGATCACCTCTTTGAGTGTCTGAAGGCTGACGCGTGCACATTCACAGACAATGATCTCCTCTTCAAAGCTCTCCATGTCAACACCCTTATAGAGTGAAGCCGCTTTTTTAATAACGTCGTATGCCATAACGGAACAGTGCATCTTTTGCGGTGGAACAGCTGGCGTATCTGGTGTATCACGCATCGCTTTTTCAACGTCGAGATTGGTAATTTTTACCGCTTCATCAACGGTTTTACCTTTACAAAGTTCAACCATTGTGTCTGAACTTGCAATTGCTGTACCACATCCGAAACTTTTAAATTTCGCTTCGAGAATTTTGTCAGTTTTTGGATCGACAATCCAGTAGAGACGCACAGCATCCCCACAGCTTTCAGCACCAAAGTCGGCGACGATCAATTCACCACCGAGACGTTTGGCGTCCTCTTCTGTCAATTCACCCTGGTTTCTTGGGTTATTCATCAACTCTTGGACTTTTTGGCTGTACTCTTCCCAGATGCTACCGCCTATCAAATCTTGCTTAGCCATATGTTGCTCCTTGCTTTCATTCTTTCATTATATCTTTATCAGTAAGCAGAATCTCAATTCTGCTGATCATAGCACGCTTTTTGTGCTTATTGTCTATCTTTCATACTCTCAGGCATATAGGCATATGAGCTTGAGATCGATCGGAGACGTTCAACTGCCTTTTTAAAGTGCTCGATGGTATAGTCTATCTCCTCTTCCGTTGTAAAACGACTGAGGCTGAGACGAACAGCGGTGTGTGCCAGTTCGCTATCGGCACCTACGGCAACCATAATTGGGTTCGCTTCAAGATCTTCACTTGCACAGGCACTTCCCGTACTTGCTGCAATACCTGCACGGTTCAAGTCCCAAAGCATCGCTTCACCTTCGACCCCACGAATAGAGACGAGGATGGTGTTTGGTGTTCGATTGTCGCGTGGTCCAACACTGAATGTGTCTGGAATCTCCAAAATAGCATCTTCGAGTTTGTCTCGCAATCTTCGAACATGCTCCTCTTCAAACTTCAGGTAGTAGTTGGCAAGCTCCATCGCTTTACCCATACCAACGATTCCTGGAACATTGAGGGTACCTGAACGGCGTCCACCCATATGCTCTCCACCATGAAGTAGTGATGTTAGTGGGTGACCATTTCGGATATAGAGTCCACCAACCCCTTTAGGACCATGGAATTTATGGGCTGAGAAGCTCATAAAGTCAACACCTGCACGAATCACATCAACAGGGATTTTCCCAACAGCTTGTACCCCATCGGTATGGAAAAGGACACCCTTCTCTTTACAAACCTCTGCAATCTCTGCAACAGGGAAGATGGCACCTGTTTCGTTGTTTGCCCACATGATTGAGACAAGGGCTGTCTTATCAGTAATAAAGTCGCGCACTGTATGTGCTTCAACGATACCATCATGGTTAACTGGTAGATAGGTGATGCGAACACCTTGCTCTTCAAGCCATCGGCATGTTGCAGTCACAGAAGGGTGTTCAACCTCTGTGGTAATAATATGGTCTTTGTCACCATTTTTAATAAGATCGAAATAGACCCCTTTTAGAACCCAGTTGTTTGATTCTGTTGCACACGAGGTGACAACAATGTCATCTTCGTCACGTGCACCGATTGCTTCATACATTTGGTCCATTGCTTTGCGCAGTGCAGGATGGCACTCAGTACCAAAATCGTGAAGCGAGTTTGGGTTTCCGTAAATTTGTGTAAAGTACGGATCCATCGCCGCCTTAACTTCAGGGTCAACGATTGTCGTTGCATTGTTGTCGAGATAGACTTTCATCATAGTAATAACTCCTAAATTCTAATTAGGACAATTTTTGTCTTAATTAACTTGGTGTCATCATAAATCAAGTTTGTTTAAGGTTAGCTGAATTAACAGGAATAGGTAATTGAAGATATATTTAAGAGAGGTTAGAGAATAGATAGAAATGCTTAATGGCTTTTAAGAGCTTTTTGCCTATAATCGTGCCCTTTGTCACTCCATTGTCAGGTGATGATCGAACCGATTGCTATCTTTCGTCATCTCGATTGTAATCATTTACAACTTTAAAAGGGTTTAAATCATGTTTGCACAACTTCTTAGGGCCTATAGTGGTCAGAGTATCAAAAATGATGTTCTTTCGGGGGCTGTTGTTGCGATCGCACTGGTACCAGAAGCGATCGCCTTTTCATTAATTGCTGGTGTTTCACCACTTGTGGGGCTCTATACAGCCTTTTTGTTAGGGCTTATCACCGCACTCTTTGGTGGAAAGCCAGGGATGATTAGTGGGGCGACAGGGAGTGTGGCGGTTGTTATGGTCTCACTCGTAGCGACCCATGGTGTTGAGTACCTCTTTTTGGCAACGGTTTTGACGGGACTCCTTCAGGTCGCTTTTGGACTGATGAAGTTGGCCAAATTTATTCGGCTTGTACCACAGCCAGCAATTTTGGGATTTGTGAATGGTTTGGCCATCATTATTGCATTGGCACAGTTGCCGATGTTTGAAGGGGAAGGGCCAGTGATGTATGCTTTGGTCTTTGCAACGATGGCGACAATGGTGATTCTTCCTAAAATCACAAAGGCGGTACCAGCAGGTTTGGTGGCAATTATTGTATTAAGTCTCATTACGATCTTCTTTGATCTTGATACAAAGCGGGTAGCAGATTTGGGAAGTATTGCCGGGGATTTGCCAAGTTTCCATTTGCCTGATGTACCTTTGAATCTTGAAACCTTTAAAATTATCTTGCCATATGCTGTTGTGATGGCGGCTGTTGGATTGATTGAGTCACTTTTGACCCTCTCTGTACTTGATGAGATGAGTGGGGAGAAAGGAAATGCCAATAAAGAGGCTATGGCACTGGGTGCTGGTAATGCCACATGTGGTCTCTTTGGTGGTATGGCTGGCTGTGCGATGATTGGACAGAGTATCATCAACTTTACATCGGGTGGACGTGGTCGTCTTTCGGGTGTAACCGCTGCAATTTTGTTGATTTTGTTTGTTGTTTCACTGAGTGACTATATTGGGCAGATTCCGATTGCCGTTTTGGTTGGTATTATGTTCATGGTAAGTATTGAGACATTTGAGTGGGCGAGTATTGATCGGTTGCGCCGTATGCCAAAGGCTGATGCATTTATTCTTGTCACAGTCACGATTGTTACCATCTTTACCGACTTGGCAATGGCTGTTGTCATTGGGGTGATTATCTCTGCACTTGTCTTTGCATGGCAACATGCCCGTGTCTATACCCGTACCTATATTGAGGGAAAACGAAAAATTTATGAGTTTGATGGTCCACTCTTTTTTGGTTCAGTGCAAGGCTTTTTGGACCAGTTTGATGTTACCAATGACCCTGATGAGGTTGTCATGGACTTTAAACGGACACGCGTGATGGATTCAAGCGGTGTGGAGGCGATTGATAAGATTACCAAACGTTATGAAGAGGCAGGTAAAAAGTTGACGATACGCCACTTGAGTGATGATTGTAAAAAACTTCTTAAAGCGGCTGGAAAGTACTGTACCTATGAAGAGGATGATCCAACCTATAAAGTTGCGGTCAACCATGAAGAGTACCAAAAGGTTTATTAAGTTATGAGAGCTATATGCTACAATACAAAAATTTTTAAATAGGAGTGATTGATGTCGGTAGGTAAAATGCTTGGATTGATCTTTGTGATTGGATTGGTGGGGATCCAGTTAATCCCTGTTGATCGTAGCAACCCTGTAACAGATCCAGCACTTGAGATCAAAGCACCCGCTGACGTCAAAGCGATTTTTCAACGATCCTGTTACGATTGTCACTCGAATCAGACAAAGTGGCCATGGTATAGCCATATTGCACCGATGAAATGGTTTATTGCACGGGATGTCAATGTAGGGCGTCAGTGGCTCAACTTTAGCGAGTGGGAGCGTTATGATGAGAAGAAGAAGCAGAAGCTCAAAGAGATGATCTTTATGGCTGTCGGAATGGCGATGCCATTGGGTCTATATGTACAGGCACACCCTGAAGCCAAACTCTCTGATAAAGATCGAGAGATTATTCGTCAATGGACGGGTGTTGATCCAGAAGATGTGATGAATCATCCAAAAAGGCGACTCTATTGATTCAAACCATCTTATATATCCATATCCTGTCGGCAACGGCATGGATTGGAGGCTCTCTGCTTCTTTTTGCTTTGGGCATACTGCTAAGAGATAGAGAGGCACAAAAGAGTGTCTATGCCCATTTAGGGCCGATTTATGGATATTTTGAGACCTTTTGGCTCACACTATTGTGGGCAACAGGTCTGGTGATGTTTTCCTATTTTGGTATTGATGATGTGATGCTTCATGCCCCCAGCTCTGATCTGGCTGAGGTGATGTCGGTAAAACTTTTGTTGGTTGTTTTATTGACACTCTTTACAGTGATTCACATGATTATCGCTTTTAGAACCCATACAACCTATCGTACACCACTACAAAACTTTATCTCTCGTGGTAGTTCGATGATGATCTTTCTACTCAATCTCATCATCCTCTGGTACGCTATCGATATTCGCAATCTTCTTTAATGTCACAACTGTGTCACGCAAAGCCCAAATAGAGGCGAATTGTGACACTTTTGTGAGAACAATTTTTATGGCTTGACAAGTCCTTTTGCTCTATCATTTCTCTACCAAAAATTTCATTCCTACGCCTAATAGCTTGTTTGGAAGTGTGAATAGAATAATTCACACTTCTACGATACTTCAAAAATAGAGACAGAGATCATGGTACTTAAAGAGATAATCAAGCGTGACGGTTCTACAGAGCCTTTTGCCCCCTATAAAATCGAAGATACAACCTTTATCAACTCCACCGAAACAGTTGAAGAGTATATTAGCAAGAGTGACTGGCGTATCCATGCCAACTCTAATACAGGTTATTCACATGCCGGCTTAATCAATAATACAGCAGGAAAAGTGATTGCCAACTATTGGCTTGACAAGGTCTATTCCAAAGCTGAAGGGTATGCCCATAGAAATGGAGACTATCATATTCATGACCTTGATTCACTGAGTGGTTACTGTGCAGGATGGAGTCTGCGTGTATTGCTTGATGAAGGGTTTAATGGTGTCAGAGGGCGTGTCGAGAGCCGGCCACCCAACCATTTTAGAGAGGCATTGGGACAGATGGCCAACTTTTTGGGGATTTTGCAGAGTGAATGGGCTGGTGCACAGGCTTTTAGCTCATTTGATACCTATCTTGCTCCCTATGTTTTCAAAGATAAGTTGCGTTTTAGTGAGATCAAAAAGGCGATTCGAAGTTTTGTCTATAACCTCAACGTTCCAGCACGCTGGGGGCAGTCACCTTTTACCAATATTACGATCGATTGGACAGTACCTGAGGATTTAAAAGAGCAGATACCAACACGCAATCAACACCATCTTTTCAAAGATCTGAAAGATGAAACATTGCTTCGTCTTGCCAAAGAGCGGGACCCTTCCATCCAGTCACTCGATCAAATGCGTTACAAACATTTTCAAAAAGAGATGAATCTAATTAACCGTGCCTATTATGAGGTGATGACAGAAGGGGATAGTACCGGTCAACCCTTTACCTTCCCAATCCCAACAGTCAATATTACGGAAGATTTTGACTGGTATGGTGAAAATACCGACATTCTCTTTGAAAATACAGCCAAGATTGGCTCCTCTTACTTTCAAAACTTTATCGGTAGTCAATATATCCGTGATGAACATGGCAATCTGATTCCTAATCAAGAGGCATATAAACCAGGGCATGTTCGCAGTATGTGCTGTCGGCTTCAGCTTGATCTTCGCGAACTTCTCAAACGGGGTGGGGGACTTTTTGGAAGTGCCGAGATGACGGGAAGTATCGGGGTTGTAACGATCAATATGGCACGTCTTGGCTATCTCTACAAAGGGGATAAAAAAGCACTTTTGGCTCGTTTGGAAGTGTTGATGGATATGGCATCATCAACACTGGAGAAGAAGAGAAAATTTATTCAAGAGCTCTATGATCGTGGACTCTTTCCCTATACGAAGCGGTATCTTCCCAATTTTAATAACCACTTCTCTACCATCGGTGTCAATGGGATGAATGAGATGATCCGAAACTTTACCAATGATATCGATCATATTGCAACCAAGAGTGGTCAAGCCTTTGCACTTGAAATTCTTGACTTTATGCGTGAAAAACTTAGAGTCTATCAAGAGAAGACAGGGAACCTTTACAATCTTGAAGCCACTCCAGCAGAGGGAGCCACCTACCGTTTTGCCAAAGAGGATAAGAAACGCTACCCAGATATTATTCAAGCGGGTGAAGGAGAGCATATCTACTACACTAACTCGTCACAACTTCCTGTTGACTGGACGGAAGATCCTTTTGAAGCACTAGAACTGCAAGATGCTTTACAGTGTAAATATACAGGAGGAACGGTGTTACATCTCTATATGAGAGAGCGTATTAGCTCAGCTGAGGCGTGTCGCAACCTTGTGAAAAAGGTGATTACCAACTACAGGCTTCCTTACATTACGGTAACACCCCTCTTTTCTGTCTGTCCAAAGCATGGTTACCTTCCGGGTGAGCATGAGTACTGTCCAAAGTGTGATGAAGAGCTTTTAGTCCAGTTTGAGGAGGCAAGCAATGTGTCGTAAAGAGGAGATCTTGAAAAAGTTAGCCTCCAAGCGTACCAAATGTATTGTCTATACCCGTGTCATGGGGTACCATCGACCAGTAGAGAGTTTCAATACCGGTAAAAAGGGTGAACATCACCAAAGGAAGCCATTTGTTGAACGATAAGATTATTTACGACATTACGCCATTTACCCATCTTGACTATCCCAATAAATTGGCAGCGATTGTATGGTTTTGCGGATGCAATATGCGCTGTATCTACTGTTACAATAGTGATATTGTCTTTTCAAAAGAGGGGGAATATACACCGAAAGAGTTGATTGCTTTTTTGAAAAAACGGGTCGGTTTGCTTGATGGTGTTGTATTGAGTGGGGGTGAGCCAACCCTATATGATCTTCTCCCTCTATGTCGACAGATTAAAGAGATGGGTTTTTCGATTAAACTGGATACCAATGGTACCCATCCTGATGTTGTAAAAGAGCTTGTGACAGAGGAGCTGGTTGACTATATTGCACTCGATTTCAAAGCCAAAAATGGTAAGTTTGGCTACATCACTGGATCAAGTCGATTTGACAAATTTACGGAAACACTCGACTTTTTAATTCAAAGAGCATTTGATTTTGAAGTTAGAACTACAGTCCATCCCGATCTGCTTCAGCCAGAAGATATTAATCAGATGATGGAGGAGCTCAAAAGTCGTGGGTATCGAGGACCATACTATCTGCAAAAGTTCATCAAAACCAATAACAATATCGGTGATATCGGCGAGCCGATAACATGCTTTGATACAACCAAGTTGAGTAATCTTTTACCGATTGTTTGGCGATAAAAGCATTTAATCATTCATCACTAAGAGATAGCCTTGTCCCGAGATATTCTCAATCAAACTCTTGTCACTCTTTTGACGTAGGCGTTTAATAAAGGTACGTAGGCGTTCATCACTGACATCCTCATTGGGCCAAAGAGATCTTTTGATCGCTTCGTTGGAGAGGTAGTGGTTGGGACTTTGGAGAAGTTGTGCGATGAATCGACTCTCCCGTTTGCTCAAATGTACCAGTACACCTTTTTTAAAAAGCTGTTCACTTTGCAGATCATAGGTAAAAGGTGCTTTGAGTTTGACCAAACTCTCTTTTTTTATCTTTTCAACCAAAGTGCAGAGGTAGCTTAAAAGCTCTTCAGGATCAAATGGTTTGATAAAATATTTCACTACACCCACATCGATCGCACCAAGGAGCTTCTCTTTGTCACTGTAGGCACTTAAGATAATGATGGGCACATCAGATTTCTCTTTTTTGATCTTTTCAGCCAACTCCAATCCTGTCATGTTAGGCATGGTAATATCGGTAATGACAATATCGGGTCGCAATGCTCTAAAAGCGTCAAGCCCCGCAATACCATCATGGGCAACTTCAAAGGTTGAAAAGTAGTCGCCGATGGCTGTTTTGAGTAGTTCAGCAAGCCTTGTTTCATCTTCAATCAAAAGAACGTTGAGGTGGGCCAATTTTGCATAACATGACATCATGATAGATCCTTTGTTGATGAGGTGTGGAGAGGAAGGGTGATGGTAAAGCATGCCCCTTCATCTTGATTGCATGCTGTGATCGTTCCACCAAAACTCTTTTCGATAATCAGTTTAGACATAAAGAGACCGAGCCCCGTTCCTTTGGAGGCATGTTTGGTGGTAAAGTAGGGCTCAAAAATCCGTTCAATAATATCGTTGTCAATTCCGCCTGCATTATCTTGAACTTCGATATAGGCGTGGTCATCTTTTTGATAAATTTTAATATCGACGACTTTCTTTTGATGGTGTGGATGTTGTGTGAAGGCATCTTTAGCATTTTGGAGCAGATTGATAAGCACCTGTGAAAGTTCATTGGTGACCCCTATGACGTAGAGGTCACTATCAGCCGATATGTTAATCGATATATACTCTTTTTTAAGAGATTTACTTGCAATTTGGAGAGCCTCTTCCAAACTTTGTGTAAGAGGAAATGGGACTTTGGGTTTATCGGGTTTGAAGAAGTTGATGAAATCTTCAATCGTTTGTGACATATTTTGGATCATTGATTTGGCATCATTATAGACCAGATCAACCTTTTCAAGATCATTGTGGTAGGCAGCTTTTTTAAGATTAAAGAGTGTCAGTGCAAGTTCGGTGAGTGGTTGACGCCACTGGTGGGCAATATTGGCCATCATCTGCCCCAAGCTTGCCATACGTGATTGTAAAAAGAGCATCTTCTGCTTCTCTTCATTCTTCTTAACCTCTTCACGGATCCGCTCTTCAAGATGTTTGTTGAGGTTATAGAGCTTTTGTGTCTGCATCTTAACCCGTTCTTCAAGGGTCTTATTGAGTTGTGCCAATTCACGCTCTTTCTTCTCTAATGCAAGTTTTAGCTCCACCTCTTTGGTCACATCGTAGCGGATGGCCATAAACTCTGTAATCTCACCTTTCTCATCCAAAATAGGGACAATGGTTGTGTTGACATAAAAGGTAGAGCCATTTTTGGCACGATTTTTGACGGTGGCTTTGAAAGTTCTTTTGGAGAGGATCGTATCCCATAACTTTTTGAATTGACTTTTAGGAACATCGGGGTGGCGGACAATATTGTGGTTTTGACCGATGAGTTCTTCACGGCTATAACCAGAAATTTTGCAGAATTCATCATTGACAAAGGTGATAATGCCGTTAATGTCGGTTTTGGAAACGATATTGGAGCACTCTATCGCCTCTTTGTATTGTTTAAACATGGTAATATTATAGCAATTCAACAATAGGAAAAGCTTGTGATTTATGAAGATCAAGATTTTAGGATTGAGTGGGAAGAGAGTGAAATCCCATGGGTTAAAATTTTTGCCAAGGCCAACTATAAAGAGATTACCGATATGCCAAAGGCTTTACGACAACGGCTTTGGGAACTGGGTGAGATTGTAGAGATCACGATGCGTGAGCTCTTTACCCCTGATAAGATCAATATCGCCTCTTTTGGTAACTATGTTCCTCAAGTGCATCTGCATGTTATGGCACGCTTTGCCACAGATAGCTTTTTTCCAGAGCCGATGTGGGGAACACGTCAACGTGAAGGGAGCTATCAACTCAAAGAGGAGCAGAAGCGATATTTTGAGAGGTGTTTGGTGGATAAAATCAAACTTTGATATACTATCTATCGATTGGTAAATGCTATATTTTTGGGTTGTATATATCAACAAGTTTGTTATAAAGGTTGAAGAGTGTTTAAAATTAAAGAGTTAGAAGAGTTTGCGGTTATTGAGAGAATAGAAGATGAGATATCTTTAAACGATTTAACCATTTTTATGGGAGATAACTCTGCAGGAAAAAGTTATTTGGCAACACTTATTCACTCTTTTATCATGAGTGAAGGTTATTGGGAATATGATTTATTTAAGGCTATAACATCAAAATTTGAAGACTCAGAGTTATTAAAAAATATAAAGGAAGCAGTAAAAGAAGTAGTTGATAATTCCAATAGTAGTAAAAATATTCTTTTAACTGACAAAGAGATAGACGAGTTAAAAGAGATTATCTACTTTGTAGTAGATTACTTACTGACAAAGTATTTACCAAATAAACTATTTGGTGAAAAAAATCTAAAACATATAACAGTTGAGTTAGAGAGTTTAGAAAAGAATTTGATTAAAACGATTGTTTTAAAGAGTAGTCAAGACTTTGAGAATATTACTAGTTTTACGATGGATATATTATTTGACAATAAGCATAATATAAAATCTGAGTTTCAGGGTGATTTTCCAAAAGATATAGTTTGTGATGGAACTTTTCATAATATTATTGTACAGTTAATCCAAATTTCCATAAAAAAAAGTTTATCTATAAAGAGTATCTATTTACCGGCTTCTCGAACAGGATATTTGCAGACATATCAAATTTTAGCCAATAAAGCTATTTTTAAAACTTATGGCGATAATGAGGATATTCGTCCATTAAGTGATATTATTAGAGTGTTTATAGCCCAGTTAAATAACTTTGAGCCAAAAACTAATGAAAATATTTTGACTGACTTTATAGAAAAAGAGATTTTAAATGGTCAAGTGAAACTTTCAAATGAAGATGCAGGTATAGAGTTTTTTGTAAAAGATAAAAAAATTGAATTAAATTACTTATCTTCTACCATATCAGAACTTATACCATTGGTTGTATTTTTGAAAAGAGGGTTTATTAAAAAGAATTCACTACTTGTTATAGAAGAGCCAGAAGCTCATCTAAGTTTTAAAAATCAAAAACGGATAGCAAAGTTAATAGCACTATTGTTAAAACATCAAATTAAGGTATTAATCACAACACATAGTGACTTTTTGATTTATGAGATTAATAATTTGATTATACAAAATAGTATCAATAGAATAAAAAAAGAGAATGTATATGAGAATACAATAGATCATAAGAAAGTTTCGCTCTATAACTTTTTATTACAAGATAATGGAAAATCAATTGTTAAAAAAGTAAAAATTACAAATGAGGGAATCAATAATCCATATATTTTTGAAAATATTTATAGTACTACGCAAGAAAAAAATAGGTTACTTGATGAGTGGGATGCACTAAATGCCGATAGTTGATACAAAAGAGAAGTTTATTAAAGAACTTAAAAAGTTTACTGGAGATAATATTTTTACAAGTTTTAAAGATGATCATATTGTTATAGAGGAGACGGAAGAAGATGGTCAAGGAAGAGTTTTATTAGATATTAGTGATTATAAAGATGAGAACATTTTTTTTGTAAAAATAGAACATAAATCTTCTCATACAATTGGAAGAAATAATAATCATAATGATGGTATTGTAATGAAAGTTAATCTTGATACTCAAGATATAGAAGTTTTATTGTTTGAATTAAAAAAAACATTACGATTTAATAAACTTGAAACAGCATCTAAACAGCTTTTTAATGCATATACATTTATCAAATATTTACAACTTGAGGAGTGTTTTCAAATAGTATATAAGTTTTATATATGTTATAAAGCTAATAAGCTAGAGAGGGATATTGATACATTAAAAGATTTACAGGGATATCACTTTAAACTATTTGAAGCAGTTTATGAAAAAAAAGATCAATTACCATTAATGGTGCCATTTTGCGAATATAAAGAGTTTGAATTTTATCAAATAGAGTTTGGTGAAACTATTAGGGTTTAATATATTGAGTGATAGGAGATATATTGGTATGCAAAATTATATTTTACTATACTATAATATAAATGTTACGAAAGGAGAAGATGATGGATAGTGTCAACCTGAATACGCAGAATATGATGGTCGCAATTCATACGGAAGTGATGAAAAAGGCGATGGACACTGAAGCGCAGAAAGTCTTATCTGTCTTGGGCTCTACCGATATGCAAAAGTCGGGAAATATGCAAGAGGTTGCGCAGTTGGTTGGTAAAGGGCAAACACTCGATATTAAAGCGTAACTGTAAAGCTCCGACACTCAATAATGAGAGTCTATCGGAGCTTATTGAACAACCTGTTTAAGAAGATTGACCGTTTGATCAAACGGAACTACCTCTTTGGCATCTTGCCGTAAGAAGTTATCTAACGCCTCTTTTTTCTCCAGTGCTGCATCGAGTGTTGGATCGGTTCCTCTCTGATAGGCTCCAATACGTACAAGCATCTCATTCTCTTTTAAGAGTGCAAGGAGTTGTCGAAATTTTTGTGATGCTTGCAGATGGTCAGGGGTTGTAACATCACCAATGACACGAGAAGCTGAAGAGAGGACATCGACAGGTGGGTAGATTCCCTTGTCGGTCAGTTCCCGACTGAGTACAATGTGACCATCAAGAATACTTCGGCTCTGATCGGCAATTGGATCACTTAAATCATCACCCTCAACAAGGACAGTGAAAAAGGCAGTGATCGATCCTTGTCCATCCTCTTTTCCTGCACGCTCCATCAGTTGTGGAAGGAGTGTTAATGAAGATGGGGGATACCCTTTGGATGTGGGTGGCTCTCCAAGGGCAAGACCAATTTCACGTTGTGCCATAGCAAAGCGGGTGACCGAATCCATCATGAAAAGAACATCGTGCCCTTGACGTTTAAAATATTCGGCAACACTCATGGCACTAAAAGCCCCATATTTACGCATCAACGCACTATCATCGCTGGTTGCTACGACAATGACGGTATTGGTAAGGTCATTACCAAGGTTTTTGGTGATAAATTCAGGTACTTCACGTCCCCGTTCACCGATGAGTGCAACCACTTTAATAGTGGCTTGACTTCCACGTACAATCATCCCCATAAGGGTCGATTTTCCGACACCACTACCTGCAAAGATACCGACTTTTTGCCCTTTACCACTTGTAAGCAATCCATCGATACTTTTAATACCCACACTAAAGGGTTCATCAATGAGCCCACGCTTCATCACATCGATCGGAGTTTTCATGACAGGTTCATAGTCATCAAGATAGATGGGACCTTTGCCATCGATCGGGTTCATAAAGGGATCAACAACCCGTCCAAGAAGATTCTCTCCAACAGGAATATCGAGACTTCGACGATTCAACAGGACACGATCACCCACCTTCATACCCTCAATAAAACCAAAAGGGGTGATTGTAAAGTGATCTGAACCGAGTGACGTCACCATACCAAGACGGCGCTCATTTTCACAAAGAATTGTCACACTTTGTCCAAGACTTACCTTAAGCCCTGTTGCAACAATCGCATTGGCATTGATACTTTGAATAGTTCCGTATGTCGGGGAGAGTGCAATCCCTTTAATACGGTTGCGAATCGATTTGAGTGGCATTAGTAGCGTGGACGAATTGGTGCGTTAACCATGCTCATAAACTCTTCACGTGTCTTTGCATCACGTTTGAAGAGTCCCCGCAGTGCCGAACTTACTGTTGTGGAGTTGATCTTCTCAACACCACGCATCTCCATACACATATGGCGTGCTTCGACAATGACACCAACCCCTTTGGGCTGAATCGTCTCTAAAATTGCATCAGCAATCTGTTCTGTCATCTGCTCTTGAATCTGTAAGCGGCGTGCATAGATGTTCACCATACGTGGAATTTTGCTTAGGCCAACAACTTTTCCATCAGGGATATAGGCGACATGGACCCGTCCAATGATGGGGAGAAGATGGTGTTCACACATGGAGTAAAACTCAATGTCACGTACAAGTACCATCTCATCGTTGCTACTCTCAAAAAGAGCATCATTGAGAACCTTTTTGGGATCCATTTTATAGCCCTCACAAAGGTGTTCAAAGGCTTTATAGACACGATGAGGTGTTTTGACAAGCCCCTCTCGTGTTGGATCTTCTCCAATCAGTTCAAGAATGGTTGTAACAGCCTCTTCAAACTTTTTTGCTTTCTCTTCGTTGGACATATCGCCTCACTTTTTCTTTAGGGTTTAAGAAATTTATACTATGTAAGTATAACGATTTTTGGGTAAAAATGCCCCCATATTTATAGTAGTGGACTTATAAAGTAACTTTTGGGTAAAATAGTGCACTATTTTTTTTGAAGGATCGTATATTTATGGAAGTGGTTGCCAAAAAAATCGACAATGCCAATGTAAATGTAGAAGCGAAAATCGCAAACAGTGATATTGAGAAGAGAGTTGAGAAGATTGCCAAGCAAGCGGCAAAACAGATGAAGATTGATGGTTTCCGTCCAGGTAAAGCACCTGTTGCTATCGTCAAAAAGCGCCTTGGTGATCGTCTCGTACAGGATGCAGAAGCTGAAGCACTTCGAGAGGTGCTTAATACAGCATCCAAAGAGTTGGATCTTGATGCCGATAAGATTATTGGCGAGCCCTCTTTCACAAAGTTTGAACGTGGTGAAGAGGCGATTGAAGTTGAGTTGAAGCTAAGTCTTCGACCAGAGATTGAGATTGGGGATATTAGTGACATTGTCCCAGAAGTTAAAGTTCCAGAAGTGACAGATGAAGAGATTCAAACGCGTATCAAAGAGTTGGCAGAGGCTCAAGCACCGTTTGAATCGATTGAAGAGGATCGTGGTCTTGAAGAGGGCGATCTTGCTGTCTTTGATTTTGAAGGCTTCCTCAACGGTGAACCGTTTGAAGGGGGGAAAGCAGAGAACTTTGAGCTTCGTATCGGTAGCGGACAGTTCATTCCAGGTTTTGAAGAGCAGATGAAGGGAATGAAGAAGGGTGAAGAGAAGACCATCAACGTAACATTCCCTGAAGATTACGGCAACAAAGATCTTGCTGGTAAAGAGGTTGAGTTTAAACTTAAACTTCATGATATTAAAACAAAACAACCAGTAGAAATTAATGATGATTTGGCTAAAAAGCTTCTTGGAGATGAAGAGGGTACGCTTGAGAAGCTTGAAAAAGAGGTCAAAACACAGATCGAGAGTGAAAAGATGACCAAGCTTTACAATGAAGAGCTGAAGCCAAAACTGGTTGAAGCACTGATTGAGAAGTTTGAATTTGACCTCCCTGAAAGTGTTGTTGAACAAGAGGTTGATATGGCACTGCGCACCAAAGTTCAGCAGATGAGTGAAGAGGAGCTTACCGAACTTCGTGAAAATGAAGAGAAGGTTCAAGCACTTCGTGATGAGCTTCGTGGTGATGCAGCCAAAAGCGTAAAAGCGACCTTCATCGTCGATGCGTTGGCGAAAAAAGAGGGTATTGAAGTGAGCGATCAAGAGATGATGCAGACGATTTACTATGAAGCGATGATGATGGGGCAAGATCCTCAGCAGACATTCGAGTACTATCAGAAGCAGAATCTCTTGCCAGCGATTAAGATGGCAATGATCGAAGATCGAGTTTTGAGTAAACTCTTGAACGATAAAAACGAAAAGAATAAAGATCAAGAAGAGAACACAGAAAAAGAAGAAGCATGAGTTACGTTCCATTTGTCATAGAGAAAAGTGGCCGGGGTGAACGCTCTTATGATATCTACTCAAGACTTCTGAAAGACCGGATTATTATGCTAAGCGGTGAGATCAACGATGCGGTTGCATCGTCGATCGTCGCTCAGCTTCTCTTTTTGGAAGCAGAAGATCCTGATAAAGATATCTATCTCTACATCAACTCACCCGGTGGTGTCATTACAAGTGGTTTTAGTATCTATGATACGATGAACTATATTAAGCCAGACATCGTGACGATCTGTATTGGACAGGCGGCATCAATGGGGGCTTTTCTTCTAACGTGTGGTGCACCTGGTAAACGCTATGCACTACCAAGTTCACGTATTATGATTCACCAACCTCTTGGTGGGGCACAGGGACAAGCAACTGATATTGAAATTCAGGCCAAAGAGATTTTGCGTTTGAAAAAGTATTTAAATAAGATTATGGCCGAACGTACTGGTAAAACGGTTCGTACGATAGAGAAAGATACCGAACGAGACTTCTTTATGAGTGCTGAAGAGGCTAAAGAGTACGGTCTGATCGATGAAGTACTGACCCGCAGTTTCAAGTAGGCCTATGATGAAGCAGGGCGAACAACATCACGTACGTAACCTTACAGGTTCAACCAACGATTTAGAGAAGTATGCGCAGGAGGTTCTTAAGGAGATGATCCGAGAGGGGATTCCTCCTACGCCTTCTAATTTTGATGCCTATTTTGATAAACTGCTTGATGGAAAGCCTGCCGCATTTCGCAAACGAATCCTGAAACTCTTAGAGCTTGAAGATGGTGGTGAAGATAACCATCATGGTGTGCTTGAACAGTATCTCAAAGATGCATTTGGGAATGTTAAGAAGTTTCTTCAGCACATCAACTTGCTCTATAAAAATCTTCGCCACCTTGAACATATGCTAGAAAAGCGTCTGTTAGAGACAGAAGCAGTAGCCGATAAAGACTCTTTGATGACACTGCTTGATGTCTTGAAAAAAGATGTACAGACGATGAATAAGATCATTAAAAAAGAGGCAGGTGAGCTTAAAGAGCGTTATGAGAGCACCAGTGAGCTGGTCTTGGAAGTTCAAGACTATGCAATTCATGAAGAGCGGTATGGTGTCTATAAGAAAAACTATCTCCTTACAAAAATGCGTAAAGAGGAGAAGTTGATTGCAGAGTTTGGGCATGAGAGTACGCTGATGATGGTGCGTGCGAGTGATAAAATTTTGTCACAGATTACCCGTCCGAAAGTTCGGCATCTTATTTTACGTACCGTTGCCAGACTTCTTTTGAAGACGTCACGTAGAAGTGACGTTGTGGCCCATTATGAAGATGAAACCTTTGCAATTTTGATGCGTCATACGTCTTTAGATAGTGCAAAACAGGCGGCAATGAGACTTAAAGACCTTGTCGGTAATACTAACTTCTTTGTGGGAGATCGCGAGGTTGTTTTGGATGTTGATATCGGTATCGCACGCATCAGTCTTGATCGTTCAAGTGAACAAACCGTTATTTGTGCCTTACATGGATTGGATATTGCCTATCAACAAGGAGATGTGTGCGGTATCTGTCCACACGATAAATAAGGAAGATCGATGATACGACCAATCGTTGTTTATCCTGACAAACGATTAAAACAGCAGAGTAAGCCTGTTACTGAGTTTGATGAGACGCTTCATACACTACTTGATGATATGAATGAGACGATGTTAGCCAGCAATGGGATCGGCTTGGCGGCGATTCAAGTGGGTGAACCACTTCGTGTACTTATTATTAACTTACCTGATGAAGAGGGGAATCAACACCCTGAAAATTTGATCGAGGTGATTAATCCAGTCATCTTAGAAAAGAGAGGCTCAACCACCTATACAGAGGGGTGTTTGAGTGTTCCAGACTATTATGATGATGTGGAGCGTGCCGATTGGATTCGGGTAGAGTTTTATGATCGTTATGGGAATCGTCAAGAGATTGAGACTGATGGTTTGCTTGCCATAGCGTTTCAACATGAGATGGACCACCTTGAGGGGCATCTCTTTATCGAGAAGCTCTCTTTTTTGAAGCGGAAGAAGTTTGAAAAAGAGTGGAAGAAGAAGCAAAAAGAGTTAAAAGAGAAAAAGAAGAAGTAGTGTGAAACAGCTTCTCTCCGCAACACTTGATGGTATTGATGCCAAACCGGTCGATGTGGAGACAACATTTACCAAAGGGCTACCCGCCTTTGGTATTGTCGGTTTGGCAAGCTCATCGATACAGGAGGCAAAAGAGCGCGTTAAAGCCGCACTCTTAACCAACGGCTTCTCTTTTCCTCCTCTTAGAATTACTGTCAATTTAAGTCCATCAGATTTGCAAAAGACGGGTAGTCATATGGACTTGGCAATTGCTTTGGCGATTGCACTACAAAATGATGAAACCTCCTTTGATAATCTCTATATTTTTGGAGAGCTTGGGCTTGATGGACGGCTCAAAGATACCCGTTCAATTTTCCCCATTCTCCTCTCACTAAAAAACCAAAACCTTGTCTCTAAAGCGATGGTGCCTGTTGCATCGCTCGATAAACTCTCACTTATTCCCGGTATTACCTATATTGGTGTTGAAAATCTTGCAGAAGCGATAGCAATTTGTAGAAATGAGCAAGAACCCAAAGAGGTTGAAGCAACACCGATTGAGGGAGAGCGTATTACCGTTGATGGTAGAGAGTTCTTCTTTTTAAGAGAGTATCCTGAAGATTTTTATGATGTCAAAGGACAGGAGGTTGCAAAACGTGCCGCTCTGATTGCCGCGGCAGGTATGCATAATATCTTGATGGAGGGGAGTCCTGGTTGTGGTAAGAGTATGATTGCAAAGCGGTTACGCTATATCTTGCCACCCATCTCTCTTGAAGAGATTCTGCAAATGAACCAGTATGCTCTACTAGGTGGTGAAGAGCCACTCTTTGTTCCACTACGCCCTTTTCGTGCACCACATCATTCATCGAGTAAGCCCAGTATCTTTGGGGGTGGCTCAAGCCGTGCCAAAATCGGAGAGGTTGCTCTCGCACATGGGGGGATTCTCTTTTTCGATGAGTTTCCCCACTTTGCCAAATCGGTGCTTGAAGCATTGCGTGAACCTCTGCAAGATCATCGGGTACTCATTTCACGGGTCAATAGTAAGATTTCCTATGCCACACGTTTCATGTTTGTCGCGGCACAAAACCCTTGTCCTTGCGGTAATCTACTCAGTACAACCCATAGCTGTCGATGCAGTGAGGTTGAAGTAAGACGTTATAAACAGCGTATCTCTGACCCACTCCTTGATCGGATTGAGATCTATGTACAGATGCAAGATAGCCATCCAGATGACCAACCATCAATCACTTCTGAGCAGATGCATCAAGAGGTGATTCATGCCTTTATGCGTCAGATGAAACGAGGGCAGAAACATCTTAATGGTAAGTTGGATGAGAAGGAGATAGAGACCTTTTGTCGTTTAGAGCCTGAAGCCGAGACACTACTCAGTCGTGCGATTCAACGTTTTGGTTTGAGTCACCGAAGTGTTGCCAATGTGAAAAAGGTGGCGCGAACCATTGCCGATTTGGATGCCAAAGAGCGGATCCAAAAAGAGCATGTATTGGAAGCATTGAGCTTTAGGAGAAGAGAGGGGGTTTGATGACTATTTTCGATGCCCACCAAACAAGCCTTTAATCGACTCTTGTAGATCGGCTGGATAGACCACAAATTTGCTATTATCAGATTCAGCAAGCTTTTTTAATGCACCGATATAGCGGTCACCAAGTAGGAACATGGCACCGACGGATTGTCCTTGAATGGAACTGCTAATATCGGTAATTGCCTCTGATGACGCTTCTGCTAGTCGCACCTGTGCCTCGGCTTCCCGTTTGGCTGCTTCAAGTTTCCCTTCAGCATCTAGAATCATTGCATTCTTTCTTCCCTCTGCAATGGTCTCAATGGCACGTCGTTCACGCTCTGCAGCCGCCTGTTGCTCCATTGCTTGTTGCATCGATGGACTTGGTGTAATATCTTGGATCTCTACAGTCTTAACCGTAATTCCCCAGTCGGAGACATCATCAACAATCTGCTCTCTAAGCCTTGCTTTAATCATTTCACGGTTAGAGAGTGCTTCATCGAGTTTCATTTCACCAATAATTGAACGGAGTGTTGTCATGATCAGATGGCGAATTGCTAGTCTAAAGTCTTCAACACCATAGAGTGCTTTGGCTGGGTCGGTAATTTTAATAAATGCAACGGCATTGGCAATAATGACGGCATTATCTTTGGTAATTACCTCCTGTTTTGCTACATCAAGGATAATATCCCGTGTTGTAATCTTGTCGCGAATGGAGTCGATAAATGGGATGATAATATTGAGTCCTGGTTTAATCACTTTTTTGAATTTACCAAGACGTTCAACAATCCACTCTTCACCTTGTGAGACAATACGCACACTAAAGAGAATGACGATAAATAGTGCAATGACAAGTGTCATCGCTATGGAGAATTCAGGCATCTTTTTTTCCTTCTGTTTTAATAACTTTAATAATTTGTCCGTACACACGTGACACCTTGACATGATCGCCAACACCTAACGTCTCTGCGCTCTGTGTCTCAACAATCCATTCTCTGTCGCCTAATACAGGAAGATCAAAATGTGCACGAAATCGCCCATCTTTCAAATCTTCTGTAATCACACCAGAGGTATTTTTATATTCACCCTCTGACTGTCCTACTCTTGAGACAATCTCATCACGTTTAAAAAAGCGTAACCACCCTCCTAATAGAAGAGCTGATAAGAGAGTCCAAAGAAAGAGTTCATTGGTAAAAGATGTATCAAATAGATAATCTACCCCTCCAACAATGAGTGCTGCAATACCAAACCAGATAATAATAAGACTTGGTATAACAATCTCTCCCGCAATTAAGATGATACCGAGAATAATCCAGTGCCACCAAAAAATCGTTTCAGATAGATACTCCATTGATAACCTTTCATTGTAATCTATCAAGAGTATAACAGGTAATAAGCATAATTGATAGGAGTTTTTAAATCGACCATTAATTATAAGAAATTATAAAGCTATAATATGAGTTTTATAGGTATAGTCGATGAAATAATAAAGTTAAATTTATAATAGAAGCGTAGAAGACTCTAAAGTGCAGTATGATTTCCCTTTTAAAATTTGTAGGTATCTATGTGAAAGAGGATCAATGGAATATACTATTTCTATCATAGGGTTATGCCTTTTGATAACTATGATTGTTATACGTATGGTTGTAAGATCGTCACGATTTAAGGGATTTTGGGGTGAAAAGAAGGTGGTTTGGTCAAATCGTCAATTAGATAGCTCTCTCTATCATACATTTCATGATGTGACACTTTTAGATGGTCGTGGATCAACAACACAGATTGATCATATTATTGTTTCTCCTTTTGGGATCTTTGTGATTGAGACAAAAAATATGCGCGGAAAGATCATAGGAGGTGAAGAGGATCCACAATGGATACAGCAATTTCCAAAAAAGAGTTATACCTTTCAAAACCCTCTGCGTCAGAACTATAAACATATTAAAGTGTTGTCACGCTTGCTTCAGGTTCCAGATGTTTACTTTAAGTCTATTATCGTCTTTGTAGGGCACTCTACCTTTGAGGGCTCTATGCCACCCAATATAGTTACAGGTGATACCTATATTCGCTATATGAAACGATTTAAACGACGTGTTATTAAAAAGGAAGAGGTTCAGCGAATCATTAAAGAGATTGAGAGATTGCGACTTGCCCCAGGTCGTAAGACCCGACGGCAACATATCGAAAATATTGAGCGACGTTATGGACGCTCATAACTCTATACCAATAGAGAATTAAAATTTGGCACTTTTTTTCTCCATAATCGTCTGTTTGGCTTTTGGTAAACGTGGATAGAAGTCAATTCCTGTTTTTTCCTCAATCGCATCGATCGTTGTTTTATATCGAATCCATTGATTTCTTGCAACGGGCTGATTGGGCATCCAAAAGGCGATCGACTCATTGCGTTGTGGATCATAAACGATTTTATACCAGTAGGCTGGTACTGCAATTTTAGGCTGCTTACGCTTGCCAATATATTTTGGATGATTATCAAACCAGACACCCGTAATAATATTGAGTTTGCCTCTCTTCTTAACCCATTTTCGTACCGCTTGTTCGAGATAGTTCCAGCCTTCACGATTCAATTTTGGATGTTGTGGAGCGATATTGGTCATCAAAAAGGTTTGCGCCTGCTTTTTGAGGTTTTGACCATCTGCAACCGCATTGGGGCAAAGATGACCACGGTCGTAGCCACTACCTGTATAGTCAGAGGTTTTGACACGATGGCGTTTGGGAAGACGTTTATCATAGAGGAAGGTACGATAGCGTTTGGATCGTCCTGCAACCTCTTTGGCTGTAATGGTGTAACTGCTCCAAAGTGGGGTATTGGTTGTATAGTTGAAGCAGGATATATAGGCGATATTGACAAGTGTTTGATCACACTTAAGAGGGGCGTGCGACATATCGATTCCATAAGGGAGATGCTTTTGGAGTAGGACTTTGTCTGACTCTCCGTTATTGTATAACCCAGCAGGAACTTTTGCATAGAGTAGGGTAGCACTTAATGTGATAGCAGTTGCTATGTTTCGTAACACATGGACTCCTTGGTAATAGATTGGAACGCTACAACAATGGTGAAAAAATGGCGCCGCAATGAATACGCAATAAATGGTAAGAGAGAGTTGTTGGTTTTATATCAATATAAAAAGATAAGAATTTATAAAGAAATTGTTTAGATAAGATAATATTTTTTTTAATAATAAATAAGGAGTTGATGAAAGAGAGTCAAGGTGTTGATGGACTCTCCTAAAACTGATCTCTATTTAGGAAAGTCTCATAAATGAAGAGGTTGGGTGTGAAGAGTTAAAGAGGGGTGTGAAAAAAGTGTTGAATCCTCTCTAAATGGTTCTCAAAACCATCAAAAGCGTGCGAACCCCCCTCTTCAATGATCATATCAGCACCTTGGAGTTTCTCTTTGGCGATACGATAATCGAGTGTTTCATCACCCGTTTGGAGCATCACAAGGAAGCGTTGAGGTTTCTGAATTGTCTCTATTTTGAGCTGTTTGAGTGTTTCGATATGGCGATGGTTCCACTCAAAGGTTGTCAAGTCATAGAAGTTATTGACCATACCTGTATAGTTTGAGAGGGTTTGATAGGGGTGAATGGAGGGGTTGATGAGCACCGCTTTAAGGTCATAGCGCTCTGCAAGGTGAATGGCATAGAAGCCACCAAGTGAAGAGCCCATTAGATGGACAGGCTCATGGGGTAGGGTTCGTTCAATCAACTGTTTGAGTGTATCGATTGCAAGATCGGGAACATAGGAGAGTGATGGGGCAATCACTTCAGTTTTGAAGTAGTCTCGTACAATGCGTGCTTTGGCACTCATACCACTGCTGGCAAAACCGTGAATATAGAGAATCACTTTTTACTCCTTGCTGGCTCTAAAATCAGCTCTTTTTTGATCACTTTACCATGACGGGCAATCTCCACGGTCACACGATCTCCTACTTTATAGTTATCAAGAATATCTGTAATATCTTTGACAGAGTGAACGGGTTGACCATTGATAGAGAGGATAATATCTCCCAAATCAAATGAGCCATCGGGATAGACAGTGATACCACGTATTCCTGCTTTCTCTGCAAAACTACCTGGAACGGTACGCAAGACCATCACACCATCAAAACCAAGTTGGGTTTGAGCAAGGTGGTTAATTCGTTCATCGGTCTCTATACCGAGTGAAGGTTCGAGATATTGACCATAGGCGATGAGTTGAGGAACAATACGGTTGACCGTATCAACAGGAATGGCAAAACCGATACCAGCATAGGCTCCCGATGGGCTATAAATGGCGGTATTGACACCAATCAGACGACCCGCACTATCAAGGAGTGGTCCTCCAGAGTTTCCTGGGTTAATCGCTGCATCGGTCTGGATGAGATGGCGAATGACAGCACCATTCTCCTCTGTCATGGAGCGGTCAAGTGCAGAGATGATTCCTGTGGTGAGTGTCCAGTCGAGTCCAAAAGGGTTACCGATGGCAAAGGCTTTCTGTCCCACTTTAAGGTCATGGCTGGTACCAATCATGACAGGGTGAGGACGTTTGATCGGAACATTGATACGAAGCACAGCTAAGTCGTGGCTGGGGGATGCACCAATCAAGACAGCACGATAGTCACGACCATCACTTAACTGTACACGCGCTTCACTCGCACCCTCAATGACATGGTAGTTGGTTACGATATGCCCAAACTCATCCCAAACAAACCCCGAACCGGTTCCACGGGGGATTGTGTAGATATTGCGTGTCCATGGGTCGATAACCGCTTTACTTGTAGCGATATAGACAACAGAGTCTTTGGTTCGTTCAAAGAGCTCAATCGTTGTTTTCTCATCTTCAGCCAGTGAACCGCGTGGTGTAATAGGGCGTGGTTGTGCCTGTTGAGCAATAATGAAGTTCTCAATCAAGGGTAAGCTTTGCCAAAAAATCATCAGAGCCATCACAATAAATGCAGTTGCAAAGAGTCGTTTGAAATAGTTATCATACATCGTCAAATAGCCTTTATAAGGGATAGGTTTGTTAGAAGATTATATCATGTCAACCAAATGATTCAACAGAGTGGTACTCTTTAAGTCCTACTCTTTAGGGCTTTTATAGGGGTTAAATCTGTGATAAAATCTATTAAGTTTTGTAAATTTAAATATTGCGTAGAGTTTTAAAGGAGTATGATGCAGATTCCTTTGGAGTGGATCTTTTTTCTATTGGGTCTATTGGCAGGATTGGGTGTGACAGCACTCTTGGGATATATGCTTTTACGGGCAAAGTGTCGTGCCTTTGAAGTGCGTATGAATGAGACATTGGCACATAAGGATGCAATGATTGCACGTATGGAGCAGGAGCTTTTGGCATCTGATGCTGATCTTGAGAAGATTGAACACCTTTTAGAACAGAGTCGGGTGGAGAATAGTACCCTTAAAGAGCGTGTGGCCTATTTAGAGGTGACAGAAGAGAGGCTTGAGACGGTTGAAGCAACACTTGATGAGATGCATCGTAAAAATATTGCACTTGAAAAAGAGGTGAGTGAGCTTTCGATACGTCTTGAGGAGGAGCGCCACCAATCGCAGGTGCGTCTGAATGAGTTGAAAGAGACCAAAGAGGTGATGCAAAAAGAGTTTCAACTGTTGGCATCACAGATTATGGAGGAGAATAGCCAGCGGTTTGGAACCATCTCACAAGAGAGAGTTGAGCAGGTGTTGAAACCTCTACAAGAGCAGGTACATGCCTTTAGAAAACGTATCGAAGAGGTGCATACCGATGAGACCAAAGAGATGGCAACCCTTCTGCATGAGATTCGTACTCTTAAAGAGTTGAATCAGCGTATTAGTGAAGATGCTATCAATCTCACACGTGCACTCAAAGGTGAGAGTAAACAGCAGGGGATTTGGGGGGAGATGGTGCTTGAACGGGTGCTTGAAGCCTCTGGATTGCGTGAAGGTGAGGAGTATGAACGGGAGGTGAGTCTGCAAGATAGTGAACAGCGCCGTTTCCGTCCCGATGTGATTGTTCACCTGCCTGATGATCGGGATATTATTATCGATGCCAAAACCTCGCTTGTGGCGTATGAGCGTTATGTGAATGCTGAAACTGATGAGGAGCGAGAGCTTTATGCCAAACACCACCTTGATGCGGTCAAACAGCATATCAATCGATTGAGTGAGAAACGCTATACAGCACTTGAAGGGGTGAATACTCTTGATTTTATCTTTATGTTTATGCCAATTGAAGGGGCATTGATGCTTGCTCTTCAGAGCGATCCATCACTCTATGACAAAGCCTTTGCCAAACATATTGTTTTGGTTAGTCCGACAACCCTTTTGGTGGCACTTAGAGCTGTGGAGAATACATGGCGACATGAACGGCAGAATCGCAATGCAATGGAGATTGCCAGACGTGCGGGTGCGCTTTATGATAAGTTTGTCTCTTTTGCTGAAGATCTTGAAAAGGTGGGCAAACAGCTCGATACGGTGCAGAAGACGTATGACGGAGCATGGAGAAAGTTGACAGAGGGTCGTGGAAATATTGTTCGACAGGTGATGGCACTCGAAGAGCTGGGGGCAAAACCGAGTAAAAAGATGCCCAAGAAGCTTGTCGATGCCGCCGATGGCACGCATGAGCTTCTTGATGGGGCATTATCAGAGAAGGGCTAAGGCATCATCCACATAGCTCTTTTGACGCATACCCAGCAAGACGGTATCGATTTCAGGGCGATTCATAAGCCATTGGATTGCATAGCGTTGGATTGGATGGGTAATCTCTTGATAGCCTTGGGCATGAAGATAGCTTAAAGTCTTTTGAGAACAGAGGTGACTGACACTTTTAAGCCAGCTATGTAGGAATGGATTGAGGAGTGGAATGATGGCGGATTTGACCTGTTGGTCGGGAATACGTGACAAAATGCTTTGGATAAAAGGGATGGTTTGCCGTTGCAGTGCCTCTTCAGCCGCACCTGGCCATCGGAAGCGTCCTTTGATACTGTCAAGATCGGTGACAACGGTACGCAGTTCACTCAGTGAATAGGTATCGGCTGCCATCAAGAGTTTCTCTTTATCTGTTTCGTAATTTTCAGGTGCTTCATAGGAGGCAAGACGATGCATCCCTTCACTGTCAAAAGCATTTAATGGTCGGTTGACAAGCACTCTCAATCCATTGGCTTTGGCCCAAGCCGCACATTTAAGTCCCTCTTTTTCAAGAAGGTTAATGGGGAGTTGAATCGTTGTAAAACTGTGTTGACTGTTACCCACTTCAGACGCTGCCTCTTTAGCCAATTCGATCAGATGGGTGTAGTGGAGGAAGTGGAGGGTATCAGGGGCTTTAGAAAAACTGTTGGAACTGATGCCATAACTTTTGATCCGACCATTTTGCACCTCCTCTTCAAGGGCAATAAAGGCTTCAAGAATACGGCGATCCATCTCTTTTCGTGCAATCTCAATCTGATCGGCAGTTTCGATCGTATGCATCAGAAAATATTCGGGATTATGGAGTAGATAGGTGTCGATATAGTCGGTTTGAAGACGCTGAAGGGATGCAGTGAGTTGAGATTTGAGAAAGTCGGAGTGAATGGAGTGAAAACACCCCTCTTGATAGGGGACAAGATCAAAGACTTCCAGTTGACCGCTTTGGACCTGTTGTAAAAGGGGACCTTGAATATAGCCTGCTTTGGAGACGATCGTTAGATTGTCACGCTGGATACCACTCTGTTGGATGGCTGCTGCAATGGCACGTTCGGAGTCACCAGATGCATAATTGGTGGATGTGTCAATGAGTGTAATACCATTTTGCATAGCATAGGCTAAGGCATCAACATGGAGTTGGCTTTTAACACTGATACGATAGGTACCAAAACCGATAGCTTCGTTTCTCAAATCGTCTCCTTTATTCAAAAGATTGGGATGGGACAGGAATAGGGTATCTGTGAGAGCTCTCTATTTTTAGGTTATAAAAAAGTTGTTTGTCCGCTTAAAGTGTCTCTATTCTACCATCTTTTAGAAGATTTTTGGAGAGTATGTGAATAAAAGAGAAGAGGGTGACGCCCCAAAGAGGAGCGTCGTTATATCGGGTTATGCCAAAGCAGCTTTCGCTTGCTCGACAACTTTAGAGAATGCTGCAGGGTTGTTCATTGCCATATCAGCAAGGATTTTACGATCCAATTCGATACCAGCTTTTTTAAGCCCATGCATAAATGTAGAGTAGTTCATATCATTCAGACGGCACGCTGCATTGATACGGATAATCCAAAGTTTTCTAAATTCACGTTTTTTCTGTTTTCTATCGCGGTATGCGTAAACGAGGCTTCTTTCAACCTGCTCTTTCGCTTTTCTAAAGTGTTTTCTTCGTCCGCTGTAGAAGCCTTTCGCAAGCTTCAAAATCTTTTTGTGTCGGCGTCGTCGTACGACTCCAGTTTTTACTCTTGGCATATCTCTATCCTTTCTTTACCTATTTCCATCTTCTTGGATGTCAAGGTGTCGGTTACGTTCTTAACCGAACTTGCCCGTTCATGTACACACTATGTACGTTTCGGGGAACGCTTTATCTTAGTGACCGTGGCTTACTTTTGACCAAGCATTGCTTTAACGCGTGCTGTATCGACATCAGCAACATATTGTGCTGAGCGAAGGTTGCGTTTACGCTTTTGGCTCATCTTTGTCAAAATGTGGCTTCTAAATGCAGACCCGCGTTTGATCTTGCCACTCTTTTTGACTTTGAAACGCTTTGCAGCGCCGCGTACCGTCTTCATTTTAGGCATGAACTTCCTCCTTTATAAGATAAACACGACAAAAACCGCCATAGGGGAAATTTTCTACGTGTATAAAATGGGGCGTAATTATATCAAAAAAGCACTGAAAGACAAAATGCGGGGGAGTCCCCGCATTGTAAAAGTGGACGATTTACTTCTTGCCAGGTTTCTCTTTTTTAGGAACGACATACATGTTGATGTAGCGTCCTTCGTGAAAAGGTCCTTTTTCCAATTCAGCGATATCTTCAACCATTGGCCAGACCGATTTGAGTACTTCAACGCCTGCTTCGGGATTGGCCATCTCTCGTCCTCGCAGGAAGACGCGGAATTTGACATGTTTGCCTTGCTCTAAGAACTCTCGAGCATGCTTCACTTTGTAGTTAATGTCATTTTGGGCGATTTTGACAGAGAGTTTGATCTCTTTAACTTCGATTTGCTTCTGCTTCTTCTTCGCCTCTTTCTTCTTCTTCTCCTGCTGGTACTTAAACTTGCCGTAATCCATAATTTTAGCGACCGGCGGATTGGCTTGCGGTGCAATCAGAACGAGGTCGAGTCCCATATCGGCCGCTTTGTTCAGCGCCTCGTCACGGCTGACAACACCGTATTGTGTACCGTCATCGCCTACAAGGCGAACCTCACGGGCTCTAATATCATCGTTCATGATTACATCATTTTTCTTACTCAAATCTTAACCTCACTTGTCTGCTCCTTGATGAGTTTGATAAACTCTTCTGCGCTCAGATTATACTGCTCGCGTTTTCTTCGGTCACGCACCGCAACATGACGGTTTTTGACCTCCTCATCACCGATGATAGCGATCATCGGAACCTTCTGCTTCTCTGCCGTGCGTACACGTTTGGCTAGCGATTCGTTTTTGTCGTAGATTTCGCAATCGACATCAAACTCTGCCAGTTCGGCGGCTAGCTCTTTAGCGTACGCAATATGATCCTCTGCGATCGGCACGAAGATCACTTGTGTCGGCGCGATAAAGATCGGGAACTCGCCGGCAAAGTGCTCCGTTAAGATCGCAATGAAGCGTTCAAAGCTTCCAAGAATAGCACGGTGGATCATAACTGGGCGTGATCGTTCATTGTTTTCATCGACATATTCAAGTTCAAAGCGTTCAGGAAGGTTGAAGTCAACCTGAATCGTTCCGCACTGCCATTTACGCTTCAAGGCATCGGTAATTTTAATATCGATTTTTGGACCGTAGAAGGCACCACCACCTTCATCGATACCATATTCAAAGCCATTTTCGTCGAGTGCCTCTTTCAGGGCGTTTGTTGCTGTCTCCCAAATGGCATCGTCGCCGATCGCCTTTTCTGGTCGGGTAGAGATCTCCATCTCATACTCAAAACCGAAAATCTTCATAACACGATCGACAAATTCAAGAACATCGATAACAACTGGCTTGATCTGTTCAGGTGTACAGAAGATATGGGCATCATCTTGTGTAAATTCGCGTACACGCAATAGACCATGCAATACACCACTCTTCTCATGGCGATGGACGACACCATACTCGAAATATTTGAGTGGGAGTTCACGGTAACTATGCATATCATGCTTATAGATAAGAATATGCCCGATACAGTTCATCGGTTTAATACCATACTCTTGCTCATCAATTTCAGTGAGGTACATATTCTCACCATAGCATGCATAGTGACCACTGGTACGCCACATATCAGCCTTGAGGATTTCAGCCCCTCGTACAGGCTCATAGCCACGACGACGGTGCGCTTTCCATAAAAGTTGCTCGATTTTACTTCTTAGACGAGCCCCTTTTGGCATCCAGAATGGCAATCCTCCACCTGCTTCCTCATTGAACATGAAGAGTCCAAGTTCAGCACCAATCTTACGGTGGTCACGCTTTTTAGCCTCTTCAATCATATGCAGATAGGATTTGAGACTCTCTTTGTCGGCAAAGGCGATACCGTAGATGCGTGTAAGCATCTCTTTACTCTCATCGCCTCCAAGATAGGCACCTGCCACACGGGTTAGCTTGAAGTTGCGTAGGAACTTTGTATTAGGCACGTGCGGTCCACGACAGAGATCTTCAAAATCCCCCTGTTGATAGATGCTGAGGCTATCTGCGTCAATGCGCTTCATAACCTCCTGTTTGAGGTCATCATTAGCGAATTTCTCTTGTGCTTCCGTTTTAGGGATGCAGTAGCGTGTAATATCGAGCTTTTTCTTGACGAGTTGTTGCATCGTCTTTTCGATCTTTTTCAGATCGGCATCGCTAATCTTTGCATCAACACGGAAGTCATAGTAGAAGCCTTCATCTACAACAGGACCGACAAAAAATTGCGCTTCGGGATAGAGCTGCTTGATCGCCTGCGCCATGAGGTGAGCAGTTGAGTGGCGAATCACTTCAAGAGCTTCGGGAGAGTTGTCAAAGTAGATAGGTTCACAATCACTGCAATCGATCTCTGCAGCTGTTTGGGTGTCGATAATCTGCCCATTCTTATCTTTATAGGCAATGATCTCTTTTTCTTCCAAGCAATTCCTTTGTTGAACTAAAAGTTAAAAACTAAAAACTAAAGATTCTTCGCATTAAAATTTTTGCATAAGAATGCTTCTAAAAAATTTAACTCTATAGTTATTAGCTTTTAACTTTGTTAAAAAAGAAGATGGTGGCCACGACAGGACTTGAACCTGTGACCACTACCATGTCAAGGTAGTGCTCTACCAACTGAGCTACGCGACCATCCGTTGCGGTTAGTTTAGCAGAAAATTCGCTCTTTTTCCATAAAACTGGAAGAAGTGCTGAAGATTTGTGGCGAAATTATACAAAAATTTCTTTTATTTTTTCTTAAAAAGAAGATTTTCGATCAATAACCATCCAACTGCTAGGTCAATCATGACATCTGCAAAGTTAAAAACGGCAAAGTTAAAGCCACAGTGCCAATGGACATAGTCGACAACACCACCATGCATAAAGCGGTCGGCGATGTTGCTGATACCAGCACCAAAGAGGATTCCCAGTGGTAAACTGTAGCGTTGTAGATACTTGCCGTGAATAATGTATCCCAAGACACCTGCAAGAAGTGCCACTTGAATCCACTTAAGATAGGGACCTAAGAAGGCGAACATCGAAAAGGCGACCCCTTTATTAAAGACCAGTGTCAATGAGATACAGGATGTATCCCATCGCCAACCGGCTAAGAAGATCGTTTTAATATTCTGATCGATAATATAGATACCGATGGCCGCCAGTATAAAGATGATCCAGCTTTTAATCATTGAGCGCTTTTTTGAAGAATTTTTCAAGCTCTTCCAACCATTTATCAATCGCTTTGGCATTTTTACCTTCAAGTAGAATACGTAGTTTGTTCTCTGTACCACTGTAACGGATGAGTGAGCGCAGACCATCTGCTTTGATCGCCTCCTCTTTCTCTTTCAACCCTTTAATTGAATCAAGCGGTTTTTTGGTTGCAACTTTAAGGTTGAGAAGTTGCTGTGGATAGAGACTGAAAGGATTGAGCACTTCACTCGCCTTTTTACCACTTCGTAGAATCAATGCAATCGTTTGGAGTGCTGTTAAGAGACCATCACCCGTTTTGGCATACTCACCAAAGATGATATGTCCACTCTGTTCACCACCCAATCGACACTGATGTTTGTGCATCTCTTCAAGAACATATTTGTCACCCACATTGGAGCGAATCAGTTTAATACCATGTTTTTTGAGAAAATCTTCAAGCCCTTGATTACTCATAACAGTGGCAACGACACAGCTATGCTCCATTTTACCGCGTTGTTTTAGATAGAGTGCAAGGGCACCAATTAGTTTGTCACCATCGACTTGGTTACCTTTTTCATCAACAACGACGAGTCGATCTGCATCACCATCGAATGCAAATCCAATATCGGCACGATACTCACGAACCTTTTCACTCAATGTCTCAGGATGAATAGCACCACAATTGTCATTGATATTATATCCATTGGGTTTATTGTTGATGACAATCACATCAGCCCCAAGCTCTTCAAAAACAGTAGGAGCAACTTTATAGGCAGCACCGTTGGCAGTATCGAGTACAACACGGATATCATTGAGGGTCAAATCGGTTGGGAAAGAGTTTTTAAGTTTAACAATATAACGACCAACAACGTCATCGATACGTTTGGATGATCCAATCTCTCGACCAATCTTCTGTTCAGAGCGTAGGAGATCCATATCCTGATAGATTTTTTCAATCGCCTCTTCAGCCTTTTCATTGAGCTTGTTACCATGGGCATCAAAGAATTTAATACCATTATCTTCATAAGGGTTGTGGCTTGCACTAATCATAATACCTGCATCACATCGCATATCTTCTGTCAAGAAGGCAATAGCCGGTGTGGACATAGGACCTACCTGAATCACATTATAACCGACTGCTGTCAAACCACTTACCAGAGCATTTTCAAGCATGTAACCACTTCGTCGTGTATCTTTTCCAACAAGAATTTTATTGGTTTTTGCATATTTTCTAAAGTAGATACCCGCTGCCATAGAGAGTCGCATTGCCATTAAGGCATCAAGCTCTTTACCAGCAAGTCCTCGAACGCCATCAGTACCAAAAAGTTTCATTCTCTCTCCTACATTATATTTTTGTATCATAACAGGTGAAGAGATAAGCACGGATAAGATCTGTACTCTATCGTAGCACTTAAGTTTCAAGTGCACTATATGCTTATCTATTTACCTGCTCAATATCGACACGATTTATAATATGATTAAGTATGTCATTTGATTATTTAATTTATTTTTCTTTTTAGTCTTTTGAGATGATACCCTGTTTATGGTATATCAAAGAGTCTGTTGGCTATCTTAAAAGAACCAAAATATATTAAATAACGACATAATTTTAACGATTCTACAATTTTCATGATAAAATTTTTCTGATTTTTAAGAGAAGCTCAATAAAGGTGAGAGCGTTCTGTATCTATTTTATTCATGAATGTTACATAACTATTACATAGATAACTTTTTTAAATAGATTACACCCTTTTATTTAGAACTCTTTTTGATAGATAGGTCATGTTGCATCTGTTGAAAAGCTTTGATCAGATCATCTTTATCAGCAGGAGCATGAAGATCAATATAGTAACTATAGAGTCGTTGGAATCCACGCCGTACTTCAAGACGTAAAAAGTGGTGAGGGAAGGGTGAACATGTCTTTTGAACAACATTTTGGTTGCTATTACAGCAGATATTCTCTTTATGTTTCACCTCTAAAACGACTGGGCATGCTGAATTGAAAGGATAGAGATCCATCATGATACGCTCCATCTCAGGATTAGCAGGGGTGATATAGAGTCGCAAACAGGTGATGGGCTCTTTGGTCGCACTCTTATAGAGTTTGGTTATCGGTTTATCACTACACCCACTAAAGAGGAGTAGAAGTGATAGAGTGATCAGAATCTGTTTCATATCTTCTCCTATAACATAGTCTCTTTTTCAGTTCTTAAAGGTTACAATCACACCATGAAAAATCTATGTGGTATTGATGAAGCGGGGCGTGGCCCACTTGCTGGACCTTTGGTCATGGCAGGTGTGATTCTCTCTCAACCGATTGAGGGGTTGACAGATTCTAAACAGTTGAGTGAACGAAAACGTGAAACACTCTATGAAACGATTCAAGCAAATGGACTCTATCATATTGTTATATTTGATGCACAAACCATCGATGAAAAGGGGATAAGTCATTGCCTTATCGATGGTTTGAAAGCGATCATGCAAACATTACAAGCAGACAGGTATCTTTTTGATGGGCATACCACATTTGGTATTCCAAATTTAGCTTGCCAAGTAAAAGCTGATCGCGATATTCCCGAGGTGAGTGCTGCCAGTATTTTGGCAAAAGTGACACGGGACCGTATGATGGTAGAGATGGCTCAAGAGTATCCAGAGTATGGTTTTGAACGCCATAAAGGGTATGGCACAAAAGCACATATTGAAGCGATACGAAAGTATGGCCATTCACCCATCCATCGTAAGAGTTTTAAAATTAAATCACTCGAACAGCCGACACTCTTTTAATCCTCTTCAAACATTGAGTTATCGGTTGTTGTAATTTTAAAGGTTGTCTCTACCGTTGCATTGGTCTCAAGATCGGTAACACGTACACGCCATACCCCTTTGGCACGTCCTGGTAAAAAACGGTAGTCATAGACCGATCCATAACGTGGAGGAATACGGAAATGGCGAATCCGATCATCCACGGGTGAGTGGGGTGAGATCCAATGAAACTCTACCGATTTACCATGTTGATTATCGGATCGATCAAGATGATAGGTGCAGTATATCCGTTCATTTTCGATTCTGCATTGAATATCAGCGGCGATGATTGGGCTTTGAGCCATTAAGCAGAGTGCTATCATTAATCGTTTCATGTTGTTCATTATATCACATTGCCTTGCAAAGTGGCGATGAGATGACGACGACCTCCCATACTACGAGGTTCAATAAGATAGATCCCTTGCCAAGTTCCGAGTGCCATGCGACCCTCTCTAATAGGTATCGTAAGTTGACACCCAAAGAGCATCGATTTAAGGTGTGCAGGCATATCATCACTACCCTCTAAAATGTGTGAAAATTTAGGATAGTCTTCAGGAATCAGATCATTGATAAAGGTCTCTGTATCGTAACGTACATCGGGATCGGCATTCTCATTAATAGTAATCGCTGCACTGGTATGTTGAAGAAAGAGGTGCAAAAGTCCTATCTCAAACTGCTGAAGTTGTGGAAGCTGTGTGATAATCTCTTGGGTGATAAAGTGCACCCCTCTCGGTTTTGGTGAGAGGGTGATAGACACCTGAATCATCTGCATCATGTCAGCCGAAGATAAATTTGAAGACTTTTTTGATCACACAGCTCTCATCACTCTCTTCACGGTACTCTTCGACCTCTGTGATTATTTTTGCCGAATCATCAATATAGCCGATACGCTCTTTGGCTTTGGCAAGTGCTTCAGTATCACTTGAAGCCATGGTAAGGACTACGGCCATACGTCGCCCTTCATGGCTTTCAGGCTTTCCGAAAACCCGGACAAAAGAGTCTTTATCAAAGGCTTTGTCATCAACATGGATAATTGGGGTGACACTCTCATTTTTTGCCTTGTATGCGGCACTTGCACCAGGTGTGAAGAAGGTGAAACCGAGTGGTAGTCCTAAAACAGCACGCAGATGGAGTGCAAATTCACTTTGGCTCTGTGTAATGAGTGTGACCATACCTGTATCGTGTGGACGAGGACTCACTTCACTAAAGTAGACTTCATCCCCTTTGACAAAGAGTTCGACACCAAAGATACCGCGTCCACCCAGTCCATCAGTAATCTTTTTAGCAATCTCTTGTGCTTTGGCTTTGGCTTCAGGACGCATAAAGGCAGGTTGCCAGCTGAAAATATAGTCACCATCTTTCTGTTCATGCCCAATCGGTTCACAAAAGATAGTCTCTTTTTCATTGCGTGCTGTCAGAAGTGTGATCTCATAGTCAAAGTGAATAAACTCTTCAACAATCAACTCACTTGCATCACCACGAGCCTCTTTGGCAATCTCCCAAGACTTCTCCAAATCTTCTGGACTTCTTGCGATACTCTGTCCATGTCCTGATGAGCTCATAACAGGTTTGATGACACATGGAAAACCGACTGCTTCAGCCGCTTGAACAAGCTCTTCAAAGGAGGAGACAAAGCGATAGGCACTTGTTTTTAGTCCAAGCTCTTCAGCGGCAAATTTACGGATATTTTTGCGGTTCATTGTTTTATTGACCGCCTCGGCATTAGGGATAACATGGAATCCCTCTCTTTCTGCTTTAAAGAGTGCTTCGATACTGATCGCTTCAATCTCAGGTAAAATGTAATCGGGGTTGACACGGCGGATGAGGTCAAGAACCTCTTCTTTATTTTGCATATTGATCACATGCGCTTCATGCGCCACTTGATGGGCGGGTGCATTGGGGTAACGATCTACTGCGATCACTTCAATACCGAGTCGTTGTGCCTCAATGGCAACCTCTTTACCAAGCTCACCACTTCCAAGTAGC
Source organism: Hydrogenimonas sp. (assembly GCA_003978765.1). Lineage (GTDB taxonomy): Bacteria > Campylobacterota > Campylobacteria > Campylobacterales > Hydrogenimonadaceae > Hydrogenimonas. The sequence goes on from QNYO01000093.1 coordinate 41,302, forward strand.
ATAATCTTGATAGAATTTGACTTTAAAGGCGCCGGAAAATGCATGGTTCATCCTTAACATTTTTTTGGTAATATACCTAAAATTGATTTAAAGGAGAGAAAGATGGCGTGTCAAATGGGTGATCAAGATCGCTTGAGTCGCGTTGTGGCTGGAACGATTTTAGTTGGGTTTGCAATGATCTCTGGTAACCCTGTTGGATGGCTTGGTATCATTCCTTTAGCAACAGGAGTGATTGGCTGGTGTCCACTTTATGGATTCCTTGGAGTCAATACATGTGATACGGGGCATGATACAGAGGCTCATCATTAAGTTGATGATTGAAAAGGCCCCCGAAGGGGCTGCTGCTTAGAGACGAGATTCGTATCGGCGCAGCATGAAAAGACGCTTGAGCAACTTCTTGCGCGCAGCAATTTTTTGCTTTTTGCGCTTTTCAGTCATCGGCTCATAGAAACGTCTTGCACGAGCTTCAGTGACGATCAAGTTACGATCGACCTGCTTCTTGAATCGGCGATACGCTTCATCAAAAGACTCGTTTTCGCGTACGAGGATGCCAGGCATTCTGACATCACCCCCTTCCAGTTAAAATTTTTGGATGAAAATTATAGCATAGTTTTGTTATCATATTATGTTAATGATGGCTCAAGGGTAGGTTTTTGTTGATTGATAAGAGGAACTTTTAGGTAAGAGGGGTTTTATGCAAAAAGTTTTTGAAGATTGTTATGCACTCGATCGACGCTGTTATGATGCATTTGGATTGACTGAAGATATTTTGATGGAGCATGCGGCAGAGGGAATGGCACAACATATCAGAGCCCTTGGTGATAACAAAAAAGAGGTTTTGATTATTGCAGGTCCTGGAAATAATGGTGCCGATGGGATCACACTTGCACGACTGCTTCATCGTGATTTTGATGTATCGCTCTATATCCCTTATGGTGTGAAGTCGGCTATGGCGAAGCTTCAGCTTGATCGGTTGCTTCGTTTGGGGCTTGAACCGGTTGAAACCCTTCCATCGCAGAGTGATATTGTTGTCGATGCCCTCTTTGGTGCAGGGTTTTCTAAGGCACTCAATCAAGAGGGTGTAGAGCTTATTGAACGACTTAATGCGATGCAAGCCTATAAGATCGCTTGTGATATTCCAACAGGCATTGACCCCAATGGCAATCCCAATCCGATAGCCTTTTATGCCGACCGAACAATGACGATGGGGGCATTAAAAAAAGCCCTATTTGCTGACCATGCTAAACCCTATATTGGAACGATTGATGTGGTTGATTTGGGTGTGAGCCGTACACTGTATGAAGATGAAACCGATACTTTTGTGTTGGATGAAGCCGATTTCACCCCTCCATTACGTACCAATCCAGCCTCGCATAAGGGGCATTTTGGACACCTTTGTGTCATGGTTGGAGAGAAGAGTGGGGCGAGTATCCTTTGTGGCTTGTCAGCTCTTCGGTTTGGGGCAGGGCTTGTCACACTTGTCTCTAATGACCCAATTGGACACCTCCCTTTTTCACTGATGCAAAGTCAAAAACTGCCCAATACCGTGACAGCCATCGCGATTGGTATGGGGATGGGATATGATTATGACCCCTCTATTACAGAGACCATCATCGCTCATGACTTTCCTCTTTTGATGGATGCCGATATCTGTTATGTTCCTTGGGTGAAATCTCTCCTTAAAGGGTGTACCCAAACAGTGATAACACCACATCCTAAAGAATTTTCAGTGCTTCTTAAAACACTCGGTATTGCTGACGTGCGTGTGGAGGAGATTCAGAAAGATCGCTTTGGATGGGTTAAACGCTTCTCTGAATACTATCCCCAAACAGTGTTGTTACTCAAAGGTGCCAATACATTGATTGCCCATCAGGGGCAAGTCTATATCAATCCATTTGGAACACAGGTTCTTTCGCAGGCAGGTAGTGGCGATATTCTAGGGGGATTAATCGCCTCTTTAATGGCACAAGGGTATGCACCACTTCAGGCGGCTATTAATGGGTCACTTGCTCATACCCTTTGTGCGCGAAATTATAAAGGGGCAAACTTTAGTGCCACAGCAGAAGATTTGATTGAGGAGATACGTTGGTTGAGCAGATAAAGATTGTTGTCCTCTTTAGTGGAGAGGGTACGAACCTTGAAAATCTTATTGAACATTTCCATGGTAAACGGTTTGGTGATAAAGAGACAGTGATTATTCCTATTACAAATCGTCCCAATGCTCGAGGGATTCTTCGTGCCAAGCGGTATGGAATTGAGACCCATATTATCGATCATAAAGCTTATGAGAGCAGAGAAGCCTTTGATGTCGAATTGGTACGTACAATCGAAGTGATTGCACCGTCATTGGTGGTTATGGCAGGTTTTATGCGAATTCTTACTCCTGTCTTTACCGAAAGGATCGAAGCGATTAATCTTCATCCCTCACTTCTACCACTCTTTAAAGGGGCGTGTGCGATTGAAGAGAGTTTTGCAAGTGGTATGAAAGTTGGAGGTGTAACCGTCCACTGGGTGACATCGGAGCTTGATAATGGAGAGATTATTGATCAAGCATGTGTCAAAATTGAGCCCGATGATACATTAGAGAGCTTTGCTGAAAAGATTCACCGGACAGAGCATCGACTTTTACCAGAGGTGATTAAAAAGCTTTTGAAGCTTTAATGCCTTACTGTCCGATGGCTAAAGCATAAAGTACCATATGGGGATCATCTAAAAATTCGCACACTTCATTATCATAGTAGGCACCGATACCGCTACACCCGATACCAAGATATTCAGAAGCAAGATAGATACGGTGCCCTATGATACCAGCCTTTTGATAGAGTGCACGGTAGTTACAGCCGTTGGAGAGAAGAAAAAAGGTGACAGCACTCTCACTTCCAAGACGCTGTTCAAGACAGAGGTAGCCCGCTTTTTGTGAAAAGTCTCCCGACTTGAGGAGGGTACCATCTTTGTAGATACCCAGTGGCATACCAATAACGCGGTTAATGACAGCATAAATGGTAATGGGTTCATCACAGTCACTTGGAATGGGTTGATTGACAATCTCCATAACCGCTTCAAATTGTGCTTTGGTGATCGGTTGTTTGCTAAACTCTCGAATCGAACGACGTTTAAGAATCGCCTCTTCCCATGCACTTTTATGAAACATGAATTTACGGAATCTTGGTTCGGCGTGACACCCTTGAAGTGGTATCGTCTCTTGATAGGTTCGTTCAATCAGTGGGTTGGGTTCAAAGACCCCTCCTGTTGGATCGCTCTGTACAAGTGTCTGTTTGGGAATCTCAACCTCTCCTTCTTCTGGTACGGCAAGAATAGCGGCTGAGAGGAAAAACTCTTCACGTCCAAAACCAAAAAAGTGGTTGAGTCCTTCTAAATCGATATTGTAGGCGATACGATAGGCATGATCATAGAGGTAACTGCCTGCATCGATCGTACCAAGGAGATGACCTGCATCGAGCAGACAGTAACGGTAGGCACGATTTTTATATTTCCATGCTGACCGATACCATGGAGAGCTGATAAAAAAGAGAAGCCCTCGCATAGGGTGGCGCAGTTTTAAAAAAGGCTCAAGCCCCTCATTAGGGTTGAGTGGTTGGAGAAGAACAGCCGATGAACTTCCAACCTCAAAATGGTAGATACCATCCTCAAAGCCATCAACCCCACGGGCTTGAAAATAGACCTCATTAGGATAGAGTGCACCAGCACTTGGATTGGTACGTAGATAGTACTCAACACCTGGATAACTCTTTTTTGCTGTAATGCCACCGATATGGTAGATGAGATTGTGGGCAGGAAAGGCTTTGGTTAGAGGGGTATGTGGATAGGTTGATGGATAGAACTTGAGTGAAGCGGGTTGGTTGTCCCAATCGAGTCGATTGGGATATTGGCGCACCGAAAGCCATGAGTGCTTGGTCGCCTCATGGTATTCATGCCCGGAGCAGTTGTTCATACTTCTGTTCCAAAAGTTGTGCTGTGCGTTGGTAGAGTGGTCGATACTCAGAGGTGATTTTATCAAGAAGTGGACGATACTTTAGATAGACCTTCCATGTTTTTCGAGCAGGTTCAAGTCGTCCTTTTTTCACCAATTCAAAGGCGACAGATGCGTTGATAAAGCCTTTTATGAGCAAAATCTCATCATCTTTCTCAAATCGTTTTGGAAACCAAACATCCTCAAGCACTTCATGCGCTTCATAATAGTCACCAATCTCAATCAGTTGAATAAATGTCTGACAAGCCTCCCCCATGATACTCCCCTAAATGCGTAGTGTTTTACGCCAGTAGCCACGGCCACCGCGTAATGATATGCAGATTTTATCGGGAAATTTCTTGCGAAACTCTGGCAATCTCTCTTTAGTCTCTTTTCCTGTGTTACAGTAAAAGACCAGTACGGTTCCTTCTGGATAATTTTTTAGTTCATAGGGATTGTAAAGTACCGTATCGGCACCTTCAATCGATTTGGCAATGGTATCGACCAAGAGAACCTTTCGCCCCTCTGCTTCTAACTCCTTTTTGGCACGCAAGAACTCTTCTTGCGTCCACTCATCTTTGAACTCAACCATTAGCGGTAGTTCCCAAAGTTGATTGGAAAGTCGAAGTCAAGTGACTTAAGATGGGCAATGACGCTTTGTAGGTCATCCAACGACTTCCCACTGACACGGATCTCATCCCCTTGAATAGAGGCTTGGACTTTGAGTTTCGTCCCTTTAATCTCTTTAACGATCCGTTTGGCATCCTCTTTGCCAATGGCATCAATAATCGCAAAAACGGCTCGACGTGTTCCGCCACTGGCATCTTCTCGACTCATCTCTTTTAATGTTTTGGGCGAAAGTCCACGTTTGATGATTTTACCAATCAAAATATCGATCAATGCATCAAGTTTATTATCACTTGAGGAGGTTAAAGTGATCGTTTTTGCCTTTTCATTGAGATGAATCTCTTTGACAAGTTCTTTAAAGTCGTAACGGTTATCAGCCTCTTTTTGTGCCTGTTGAATGGCATTTTTAACCTCTTGCATATCGGCTTTGGCTGAAATATCGAAACTATGCTCTTTTGCCATCGCATCTCCCCCTATATCTTTTCATAATCACTTTCAGGTCGTGATTGTGCGCGAACGAGTAGCGTTTTCATACGCTTCATCAGTTCATCAGAGATTTTTTTTAAATCTGCATAATAGGCTTTGGCTCGATCGAGATCACCATCTTCGATACCTGGTGAACCAAAAAGTTTACCGAGCAACCCTTTTTTACTCTTTTTATGATAGAGATCATAAATTTTTCGGTTTTCATTATGCCATAGAGCATGCAGTTTTTCAATCTCTTGAATGGTTGTATCTCCAAAAAAGCGCTCTAACCATGCCATATTCTCATAAAACCAGTGTCCAAATTGACAGGCATGTTCATCTAAGGCTGCTTCACTACCATCTTTAACTTCCATACCATATGCCATAAAACGGCTAATTTGTAGCTGCGTCTCATGGGCTTTGATGGCGGATTGAATCTGTTGAACCGCTTCCTCTTTTTTCATCCTTTAACCTCCTTTTTCTTAAATAAATTGTAATACTTTTTTGATTAAATTAGGTATAATAAAAGTTCCAATAAGCATGAGAAATAGTGTTTTATATTTCATAACCAATAACGAGGTAAGATGATGAAACGACCGACACCCATTGATGAAGAGATTGTACTTGACCCAAAGCGCTATATTGTTAGTAAGACCGATCCTAAAGGTATTATTGAGTATGGAAATGACTACTTTGTACAGATTAGTGGGTACAAAGAGTCTGAACTATTGGGACAACCCCATAACATTATTCGCCATCCCGATATGCCCAAAGTTGTTTTTAAAATGATGTGGGATCGGATTAAGAATCGAGAGAATATCTTTGCACTGGTTAAAAACCTTGCCAAAGATGGTCGTTATTATTGGGTCGTAACAGAGTTTGAGACAAAAGTTGATCCGTTAACCAATGAGATTATTGGATATACAGCTTTTCGTAAAGCGGCACCTAAAGATGCTGTCAAAGCGATCGAACCCATTTATAAAAAATTGGTTGAGATCGAAGCAACAGGTGGTATGGAAGCTTCTGAAAAATATTTAAGAGGCTACCTTGAAGAGAGAGGTGTTACCTATGATGAATTTATCGACGATTTGATTGGTAATAAAGGGCTCTTTAAAGCCTTTTTCAAATTGATGAAAAAGATGTTTGGCTAACAGTGGCATGAGACAAGTTTTTTAAATCCTCTTTGTGCCAATCGGCGTAAAGGCCATTTGTAACTCTTTTCAATCATCTTTTTAACCCAATAGGCGGGTCTGCCATAGATCTGAAACCATCCTGTATCAAGAATAGCATACTCTTCTCCAAGGGCTATTGCGAGGCCTTTCATCTTAATATTGGCAGGATGGAGAGTATCGCGTTTTAAGAGAGCAACAATATTTTGACCAGCATTGGTACCACTCTGTTCTGCACTTTGGGCTGTCGGTGGAATAGGGTTGCCATTCGGATCTTTTAAATCAGCCGCATCCCCTATGATAAAGATATTTTCAAAACCATGAGGACGTAGATAGGCATCGACCTTAACTTGTCCAATCGGATTATGTTCAAATGGCAGGTTCTGTACAAAGGGTGCAGCCATAATGCCACCTGTAAAGATCATAAAGTCAAATGGGATGCTCTTTTCATTGGCCAAGTAGGCACAAGACTCTTCAACCTTTGTAATGGGTGATCCTGTATGTAGAATGACACCAAGCTCTTTAAGACGCTGGGTACTTCGATCGATCACATTGGGATGAAGACCATATAAGATGGTAGGGTCGGCACTAATAAGGTGAATATGGAGACGACCGCATGCTAAAGCATTGGAGTGGTAGTAACGGTTAAAAAAGGCTTGCATCTCTGCTGCGATTTCAACACCTGAAAGACCTGCACCACCAATAAGAATATTATAATTTTCTTTGGCATCTTTTGCACTCTCTAATCGCTTATAGAGTTCTGTTTCAAAGAATTGTTTGATTTGAAAGGCTCCCCGAAGACTTTTGACACCATACGAACATCCCTTTAATCCTTCAACACTCTCAAAGAAGCGTGTTACAGCACCAGCTGCAATGATAATATAGTCATACGCAATCACTTGACCATCTTCACAGATTAAGCGGTTATGTTCTGGTTCTAACGTTTCAGCGGTAGTATGAAGAAAGGTGATATGGTCTCCAAAGCCAGAGCAGAGTGAACGAAGACCAATAAGGGTCTGATCAAATGGTACTTTACCTGCGATGAGGTCATACCCTTCTGTTTGAAGGAAGTGGTAGGGGTGTCGGTCGATGACAGTAATACGAATATTAGGATACTCTGCAAGCTCTTTAAGTGCACGAAGGCCACCGTAGCTACCTCCGACAATAACAATATGTTTCATGAAGTGACTCCAATTCTCTTTCTTTTCATTATACCTGACTTTTTTTATGAGTCATTGCGAATGTTTCTATGTGGTCATAGTACATAGGCTATAGAGAGCTCTTATCTATCGTCCCTTTTTTTCTATGCAATCTTATGGTATAATTCTGCCCGACAAAGTAAGACGTGAGCATTCAGCCCGTTACGGCGGTTTGAGTGCTCCCCTTTAGACCTGTGCAACGGCTTGGCAGGACACCGGGTCAGGACGGGAACGTAGCAGCCCACCCTGTCTTGCCGTGTGCCGCAGGGATCTGGAGGGGAGTCTTTCCTCCTTCTAACCATCAAAAATCCCTTTTCTATACACAATCTTGAATCTTTCCCTATTAAAAATTGCACTTACTCTTTGAATTGGCGGCACGAATTGGCACTCTCTACCTCTCGTATCACTATGTTTCTGTGAAAATATCCTTTTCATTGATGAGTTGAGCTTTCCTTATCTTTATTAGATAATAATATTCATATTTTTATATCCATAAATTTGAAAAAAATTTGGAAAAAAACTTGACAATAGTACTATCAACTTGCTATAATTTCACAAATCAAATGTGAAGGAGGTCATCATGTTGGTTACACGATTTGATCCTTTCGCTGAGATTCGAGAGCTTGAAAAACGACTTCTTGGTGCTGTTAATGTTCCGACCATTCCTGCAGAGGGTGACAAAGAGGTGGTCAACGCATTTGTACCAAGTGTCAATACCCGTGAAGATGAGAGTGCTTATGTGGTTGAAGTTGACCTTCCGGGTGTAAAAAAAGAGGATATTAAAGTGAATATCGACCCTGAAAAACGCACCTTGACCATTTCAGGAGAGCGCAAGTTTAAAGAAGAGGTCAAAAAAGAGGACTACTATAAAATAGAGTCGAGCTATGGTAAGTTTATGCGAACATTCTCGCTTCCTGAAAATGTTGACCTTGATAATATCGATGCCAAAACCGAAGAGGGTGTACTTCACGTTACACTCCCTAAAGTGAAACAAGAGGAAAAAGAGGTTAAAGAGATCCCAGTAAAATAAGCTAAGAGGCTCACTGGTCTCTTAGCCCTCCCCTTTCAATTTTCTTCAAGTCCCCCTATGTTATAAATCTCCTGACATTATGATTTTACATATAATATAGTATATGTAAAGTCAGCTACTGAAGGAGACCTCTATGAGTGATATTTTAAAGATCGGAAAGTATGAGTTTAAAAGTCGTTTGATTGTTGGTAGTGGAAAGTACCCTGATTTCCAAACTACAAGAGATGCAACACTTGCAAGTGGTGCAGAGATGATTACTGTTGCGGTTCGCCGTGTGAATATTACTAATCCAGATGAAGAGAACTTGATGGATTATTTTAAAGATACCAATGTCAAGTTCCTTCCTAATAGTGCCGGATGTACGACAGCTGAAGAGGCGATTACACTCTTTCGTTTGACACGTGAAGCAACAGGTATTGATCTCATTAAGCTTGAAGTGATTGGTGATACGCAAAAAACACTCTATCCAGATGTTATCGAGACGATTAAAGCGTGCGAAGTCTTGGCAAAAGATGGTTTTACCGTTATGGCTTATACCAATGATGATCCAATCATTGCGAAGCGTTTGGAAGATGCAGGTGCCGCAGCAGTTATGCCTTTGGCAGCACCTATTGGAAGTGGTCTTGGAGTACAAAATCGCTATAATGTTGTTTTTGTACGTGAAGCGGTTAATGTTCCAGTGATTGTTGATGCAGGGATTGGTCAAGCAAGCGATGCAGCAGCAGCGATGGAGTTGGGTGCAGATGCTGTCTTGACAAATACAGCAATTGCCCAAGCAAAAGAGCCGATTTTGATGGCAGAAGCGATGAAACATGCAGTCATCGCAGGTCGTAAGAGCTATTTGGCTGGTCGAATTCCTAAGCGACCGTATGCAACAGCATCAAGTCCAGTGGATGGAATGATTCAATTCTAATACTTCTATAAAAGTCACAGTGGTTGAAGAACCACTGTGATTAAATCTTCAAAATCCCCATTAAATTGAGCATCATAAAGATGAGTGCCAATGGTGCAATATAGCGAATACTAAAATACCATATATTAAAGAGTTTCTGACTCATCTCATTTTTTAGGGCTGCATAAACCTGCTCTTTTTGTAAGACATAACCAACAAAGATAGCAATGAGTAGGCCACCCAGTGGTAAGAGAATTGAGTCTGTTGTATATTCAAGAAGATCAAAGAGTGGTTGACCAGCGATTGAGAAGAGAGGGCCATACGCTTCAGTATAACTTAGAAGTGCTCCAAGACCGATAAGATAGTAGCCACTTCCTGCAATAAAGACTGCTTTGAAACGGCTTGTTTTGAATCGATCGATCAGATACTGCACCACAGGCTCGACCAGTGAAACGGCTGATGTAAGCCCTGCAAAGCTTAGTGCAAGGAAGAAGAGTAGGGCAAGGATAGTACCAACAACGCCAAAGGTAGAGAGGACGACAGGAAGTGAGATAAAGACAAGCCCTGGTCCTTGTGATGGAGGTGCTCCTTCAGTAAATAGGAAGGTATAGATGACAAGCCCAGCAACGAGGGCAATGAGTGTATCCATAAAGGTGACAATGAATGCTGTTTGGGTGATACTGGTATGTTTTGGAAGTGAAGCAGCATAGGTCATGATTGCTCCCATACCCAGTGAAAGGGTAAAGAAGGAGTGACCAACCGCACGTACAATCGCTTCTGAATTTAGTTTACTCCAATCGGGTGCAAACATAAAAGAGAAGGCTTTGGAAAAACCATCAAGATTGAAAGCATAGATAAGCATCCCAAAAAGGATGAAGATGAGTGCTGGCATCAGAATAAGGTTGATCTTTTCAATACCTCCTTTAATACCGCGATAGACGATTGAAGTGACAATGAGTGTTGCCACCGTATGCCAAAAGATTTGAATACCTACTTGATTGGTAACAAGATTATTGAAGTTCTCTTTTGCCATATCTGTAGATGTGGGTAAACCAGAAAAGATTTCAAAAAGGTAGTAGAAGATCCATCCGATGACAACAGAGTAGAAGGTCATAATGATTAAGCCATTAAAACCCATAAAACCAGCATATTTCCACCCCTTCTTATTCGGTGGTGCCAATGTTTCAAAACTTCCGACAGTATCACGTCGTCCCAGTGCACCAATAAGCATTTCAGCAATCATCACAGAAAAGCCGACAAATGCAATGGTAATGAGATAGACCAGAACAAAGGCACCACCACCATATTCTCCCGTCATATAGGGAAACTTCCAAATATTGCCCAAACCGATGGCAGAACCAGCTGCTGCCATAATAAACCCTAACCGACTAAACTGCGCTATTTTCATCGCAAAACCTTTAAAAAGTGAGAAATAAAACCGTAAAAAAATTATACCATGTTGACAAAAGGAAAGTTTTTGACTATAATTGCACTCCACTTTTGGTACGGGGTGTAGCGCAGTCTGGTTAGCGCACCTGGTTTGGGACCAGGGGGTCGAAGGTTCGAATCCTTTCACCCCGACCATGTAAATTGATCTTTGTAACTCTTAATTATTTTTGTAGATGGTGGGTGTAGCTCAGTCGGTTAGAGCGCCAGATTGTGGCTCTGGAGGTCGCCGGTTCGATTCCGGTCATCCACCCCATCAGAGCGAAAATAGAAGATATTGATAATAAAAAAGAGTTGCGCCCGTAGCTCAATTGGATAGAGCGACGGACTTCGGATCCGTAGGCTGGGGGTTCGACTCCTCCCGGGCGCGCCACCTTCTGAGCGCCCATAGCTCAGCTGGATAGAGCAACGGCCTTCTAAGCCGTAGGCCTCAGGTTCGAATCCTGATGGGCGTACCATTTTTTTAATTATGCGGACGTGGTGGAATTGGTAGACACGCCAGACTTAGGATCTGGTGCCGCAAGGTGTGGAGGTTCAAGTCCTCTCGTCCGCACCACCTCATATCTCTCGCCCATTCAACTCATAAGTGCAACTTCACGCGATTGAAATCCTATTTAGTTCTTTGAGAAACTTCGAGAAAAAGACTTCATGAGGCGTCTTATATCCCAGTACTTTTCTT
>QNYO01000077.1 GCA_003978765.1 Hydrogenimonas sp.
CTTAAAGAGTTGAAAGTTAAAAGTTAAAAGTTAAATTTTTTTGGAAAGTTTCAGCAGTAAGTCTTATAGATGAAAGAATTGATGAAGATATGTGTCAGTGGTCTGGGTGAAAGGATTCGAACCTTCGACCCCCTGGTCCCAAACCAGGTGCGCTAACCAGACTGCGCTACACCCCGTTCAATGTAGGGCGGAATTCTACCCTACATTTTCTTAAATTTAAATTACTCTGAACCGATAATCCAACCACCACCAAGCAACTTTTCCCCTTCATAAAAGACAGCTGCCTGTCCAACAGCCACACCATAGACAGGCTCTTGCAATTCAATCACTGCTTGGTTATTCTTATCAACAGTCACATGACAAGGGATCCGTTTGGTGCGATACCTAATCTTTACATCACAGCTAAAGTCACGGCGATCATCGATTAAGTTGGTTCGCTCAATCTTGATACGATGTGCTAAGAGTTTATCCTGTGTTGCCACAACAATCTGATTATTCTCTGGTCGAATCTCTTTAACATAGTGCGGTTCATGCGCCCCTTTGACAAAAAAGCCACGACGCTTACCAATGGTATAGTGCATATACCCTTTATGGTGCCCAATCACATTTCCCTCAAGATCAAGTACCTCACCCGGCATATCAACATCCATATGTTTTTTCAGAATATCGACATAGGTGGTCTCAACAAAGCAGATTTCACTCGACTCTTTTTGGGTCGCAAAGCTTTGAAGTGCTTCAATCTGGCTGGCATAGGCCTTCACATCCTCTTTTTTCCACTCACCTAATGGAAATATCAGACGGGGAATAAGACTCTTATCGATATCAAAAAGAAAGTAGCTCTGATCTTTATTCTCATCTTTGGCTACTAAAATATGCTGACCATCATGACGGACATAGTGTCCTGTAGCAATAAAATCGATCCCTAATTGATCAGCATACTCTACCATCTTTCCAAATTTAATCTGACGGTTACAATTGGCACATGGATTGGGAGTAAAACCTTCACGATAGCTCTCAATAAAGGGCTTATAGACAGCCTCTTCAAACTCTTTAGAGAGATCAAGCATAGAGACTTCAATACCGAGATAGTCGGCAACATACTGAACCCGCTTAAAGTTCTCTTCGTGGTAGTCCGGCTTCTCATGCAGTTTCATATAGACACCAATGACCTCATACCCGCGATCTTGCAAGAGTTTTGCTGTCACAGTTGAGTCAACACCACCACTCATTCCCAAAAGTACTCTCTTTTTCATTGCCATCACCACTTTCACTGAATGCTATGAGTTGATAGAAGGCACAACACACCCCTATGTTATGCCAATCCTATAAAATGTCAGTGAATATACTATCTATTTATGAAAAAATCAACCCTTGAGTGTTTCGAGGCGATCTTTTTTGGAGCCAATGTGAGTAATTTGAACCCCAAAGTTCCCATCAACAATCACCACCTCTCCATAGGCGATCACTTTATCATCAACAAGAATTTCAAGGGGTTCATTGGCTAATTGATCGAGTTCAATGACTGATCCAATATCCATAGATAGGACATCTTTAAGCAACATCTTTTTACTACCCACACGGACACGAAGTGGAAGCTTTACATCAAGAAGCAGACCAATATTTTTCATATCATCCTGCTCAACTGGATGACTCTCCTCTTCAAGAGCAGGTTGTGGTCGCATAAAATCTGATTCCGATGAGGATGTTGTCATTTCAGGAATTCTCTCTTGTTCAAGTAGTGGTCGTAAATTTGGATCCAAAAGGACAATAAAAATACCACTAATCACACCCAATGAGAAGTTATAGGCTAAAAGTGTCGCATACTCGGTAATATCGATCTCTTCACCCTCATCATAGAAGCGGACATCTACAATCTCAAAGTAGAGAGTTGGCGAGTCTTTTTGCGCTTTCATCGCGGTAGAGAGGGCACCAAAGATATTGGCGATCATCTCTTTAACAGCATTAAGATCATCGCTATTCATGCTCTCTTTGCTATCCCCTTCTCCACCAAGCATCATATCAGCCAATGCGGTACCAAGCATTGGAGAGATCGCAACGGCCATCTGTCCACTCAAATCACCTGTCACACGAATCGTAGCCATCGACATCGGAGCAATCACATTGGAAAGATCTGCAATCTGCTCCTTCTCTTTTAGTGCAACATCGGGGCGCTGTCCTGTTAATCCCTCAATGGTTGCAATTGTCTCATTCGCCAGTAGTTCTATCCAATTAGCCATTTACGACCTCCTCATCCTCTTTCAATGTATTGGCAAGATGCTCTCGACGATCTTGTTCAATCTCTTGTAAAACCTCTTTAACTTCATCTCTCTCATCAACAATCATATCGGTAATCTCCACCGACTTTCTAAAGCGTCGTAATCCAATTTTTCCGACAAATCGATCTTTTCCATCGGCATTAATTACAACCGTATCATCAGCAGCACGATCGAGCCGAATAATATCGCCTTGTTGGAGGTTGAGGAGTTCACTTAAACTCAAGTAGGCATTGCCCAAAAACGCATTAAGTGTCACTTTGGCACCACCAACGAGTGCTTTTAACTCTTTATTCCGACTCTTTTTCGCACTCATCTCGGTGAGCATAAAGTCACGACTACCCAACTTATTTAAAATCGATTCAAGGGTAATAACTGGGTAGCAGATATTCATCATACCACTGGAGTGTCCAATGACAATCTCCATGACAACCATCACAACAATCTCATTTTGAGCAACAATCTGAATAACATTGGGACTCGACTCTTTCGATTCGATATTGGGGAAAATCTCAATGACAGGTGCCCACGCCTCTTTAAGTGTTCCCATGATAATACGCAAAATAGAGTCCATCAGATTGAGCTCTATATCGGTAAATTCGCGTGAAGTTTCATACGGCTCACCTGTCCCACCAAGCAGACGATCAACCATTGGGAAAGCGATCGATGGGTTGATCTCCAAAATACCACTACCATCAAGCGGCTTCATCGAAAAGACGTTAAAGCTGGTTGGACTTGGCAAACTCATCAGAAATTCGCCATATGTCATCTGATCAACAGAGTGAAATTGAATCTCAACAATTGAGCGCATCACTGAAGAGATTTGAGAAGCGAGTGATCGCGCCATCTTATCATGAATACCACGAAATGCTCGTAACTGCTCTTTACTGACACGATTGGGACGCTTAAAGTCATAAAGCGTAATCTGTCGCTGATCAAAAATCTCCTCTTCATGAGGTTCAAGTGTCTCTGCAACTCCATCATCTTCAACCGCTTCTAATAGTGCATCAATCTCTTCTTGGCTCAATATCTCTGCCATGGACCTATCCTATACTCTCTCGAATTTTTGTAATAACACGTTTGTGCACCTGCGAAATTCTGGAGGGTGTAATATCCAGAATCTTTGAGATCTCTTTGTAGGTAAGCTCTTCAAAATAGTACATCTGCATAATAAGCTGATCACGTTTGGGCATGGTTTCAAGAATCTCCATGATCTTTTCAATCAGCTCCTCTTGCTCAATTTGAGAGAAGGCATCTTTTTGTTCACTCTCAAGCTGATCATCTAATGGTAAAACATTGTAGATCGCAGCAACACGGCGTGCCTCTTTGATCTTCTGCTCATCCTCTTGCAAAATCTCAGCAATATAGCTATTTTCAGGCTCAATACCATGCTCATCCATATATTGTGCAATAATCTCATCGATCATCTTAATCAACTTGCGGTTGGTACGACTGACAATATCGAGTGAACGAAGATAGTCCAACATCGCACCATAGACACGTGTCTTACCATATCCCCAAAAGGAGTCATTCTGATTCCTATCGTAGCGTCGTGCCAGCTTAATCAGCTCCTCCGCTCCAATACTGACCAAATCATCAAACTCAACAGATCGGGGAAGGCGCTCTTTTAAACGATAGGCCATCGCTTTGACGGCTGGAAGATATTGTACTGCCAACTCATCCTGATAGTATCGAACCTGATCGTCATACCCCTTGACCATCAGCACTTAGCTCCCCTTCTGAACATCAACACCTCCATCCTCTTTGGAGATATAGGCATAGTTGCTATCCACTTCCGCTTCACGCTGTAAAAGCTGATTATAAAAGTCATCAAGTTTATGTTCAAAAGTCTCTTTGGGAAAGTGAAACTTTCCAAACTCCATAAATCGTACAAAGAGTGCCACACTGATATGTGCCATGATATAGAAGAAGATGAGTGAGAAAATAATCACAGAGAGAATATCCATCGGATCGTTTTGACTCATAAAACCGATAATCAGCCCAATAAAAAAACCAAAAACAAGCCAAAAAGCGATAAAGTTATTCTCTCGCATTGTCATTTCCCCATTTACGATCAAAATTGCCCCAGCAATCTTTTAAAAAAGATGCCAATGCTTCCCTCTTTGTTCCCATCAAGCATTTTGTGTTCCTTTTTTTTGGCAAGTGTTTGTGCGATCGCTTCAATTTCACCTGCTGAGGCGATATTTGTCAACTCTTTACAGAGCAAAACGCGCTGTTTAACACTGCGTGCCACATAAGGATCAGTGCGTACAGAACCTAAAAGTGTCAACTCAAGATGGTCACCAATATTCTCTACTGCCACCTTTTTAATCGTATCAAAAATTTTAAACCCCTCTCTTGGGGTTCTTACTTGATTCACAACCATAAAGAGGCGCTCTTTGATCTTACTGACAACTTTGACCATCGCATAAGCATCAGTAATGGCAGCCGGATCAGGAATCGTAACCACCACCACATCATCAGCTGATCGAAGAAACATCTGTGTCGTTTCACCAATACCCGCACCTGTATCAACAATCAAAAAATCGAGTGGTGCCAGTGTTTCAGCCTCATCAAGGAGACGGCTCACAATCGTTGCATTGGAAAACTTCAAAATTTCATCACCACTCTCTCCAGGAATCAGCCATAAATTGTGATCGAGTTTGATAACAATATCATCAAAGGTTGCTTCCCCTTTGAAAACATGCAAAATATTCTTCTCTGTACGAACATTAAACATGACATCAAGATTGGCCAGCCCAATATCGGCATCCATAATCCCCACACGAAACCCCATCCGTGATAAGACATAACCAATATTGGCACTCAGTGTACTTTTGCCGACACCTCCTTTACCACTTGTAATCGCGACAACACGTACGGTACTCTCTGGACGCTGATGTGCATCCACCAATGCTTCAAGTTTACTCGCTTGAGTGTTCATTCACACCTCTTTTCACTCTACCCTCCATCAAACACTGCACCAGATAGTCACTATCGGCACACACCAAATCGTCGGGAACCTCCTGTCCAATAGAGAGGTAACTTACAGGTTTTTCTGTCTCATAGACAAGGGAGAAGATATTTCCAAATCCCCGTGTCTCATCCAACTTTGTAAAGATCAGTGTATCAATCCCCAATTGTGAGAAGCTTTGATAGATCGATCGCATATCTTCAAGTTTAATCGATGCACTCATTACCAAACTCACATCAATCGCAATATCACTGCGCGTTAAAAGAAACTGCTTAAGTTTATCGATCTTCTCTTTATCATATTGACTACTTCCAACGGTATCGATCAAAATGATATCCATATGTTGCAGTGCTTGAAGTGCGATACTAAACTCTGCAGGATCGACTACAGCCTCAATTCCTATACGCATCATCTTGGCATACTGCATCAACTGTTCGACGGCACCAATACGATAGGTATCGAGTGTGATAATGCCGACACGATACTTACGCTCCATCATAAAGGCATAGCGTGCTGCCAACTTAGCCAATGTGGTTGTTTTACCAACACCTGTTGGTCCCACAAGCATCATAATCTTTTTTTGGGGTGGCTTGAGCTCTGTTTCGATCCGTACAGGAACCATCTTGCGTAAAAGCGTCTGAAAGTAACGTCGAACTGTCTTTGTCGAAGAGCGCATCTGTAGAGGCATATGTTCAACGGTGAGTTGCATAATCTCATCTAAATGGCTTGCATCCATACCACTCGCTTTGGCTATACGGTAAATCTCTGCAAACTCTGGAGGAATCGCACTTGAACTCTCGGGCTTCTTCTCTTCCCAAACCATATTTTGGATCAATTTGATCTTATCGGTCAATTTTAAGAGCTCATTTTTAATATCTTTCAACTCTTCAAATTGATGCGAAACATTAGGTATTGAGGCACGACTTGAAACCTCTTTTTTAGGAGGTTCTCTCTTCTCAGGCTGTGAAACCTGTGCAATCTCTGAAATTTGACGAGCAACTTTAGAGATATTGACAAAGACCTCTTCAGGATCCTCTATAGATGAGACATTTTGCGATGTTGCATACTTTGATGTTGGAGATTGAACGTTTACAGGCTCCTTTTTTGCAGAGGGAGGAACATCTTCTACGGCAACGACAATTTCATAGAGAGCAGGTTGTGTCAAACTCTTTTTTCGGATCTGTTTGGTGCTAACAACCAGTGCATCCTCTCCGCACTCTTTTTGTGCCATCTTGAGTGCTTCAGCTGGTGTTGGTGCCGTAAATGTCAACAACTTCATCTACTACCATCCTTTAAATAACCAAGTGGAATCATCACTGATTCACGTTCATGAAACTTAGGATGAGGCACTTCAAGCCGCATGGTTTTCATACGTAAATCATCGTAAAATATTATATCCAAATCGAGTGTTCTTGGAGCATTTTTAAATGTTCTTTTTCGTCCAAAACGCTTTTCCACCCAAAGGAGATAGCGAATCAGTTCCAAAGGTGATAGATCGGTCTCAATCAGCACAACAGTATTGAGAAAATCGGGCTGATCTAAAAAACCGAAAGGGGGATTTTTCAAAAGAGGAGCTGTTTGAAGGACACGCAAACGACCGGCTCGTTGCAGATAGCAAATCACCCTCTCAAAGCGGGAGGCAACATCACCTACATTGCCTCCCATACCGATGATGGCTCGATGTGCTAATCCATGATCACGAAAGGTGGTAGGAAAATATTTTGTACGGATGATTGAAAGCTTTGGGTTGGAATAGAGCATCACAATATTTCCGCCCTACCGCTTTGCATCACCACCATATCTTCCATCCGTATGCCAAACTCTCCAGGAATGTAGATACCCGGTTCAATCGTAAAGACCATGCCATCCTCAATCACTGTCTTACCACGTGCAGAGATATAGGGCATCTCATGAATATCAAGCCCTACCCCATGCCCTGTGGAGTGGACAAAATAGTCTCCCATACCACCCTCTTCAATCACACGACGTGCCAACCGGTCAATTTCTGCCCCTGTCATTCCTGTACGTGCCTTTTCAATCGCAATATCATGTGCTTTACGTACCAGATCATACGCTTTTTGGATCTTTTGAGAAGTAAACTTTTGGGTATCTCCAAAGTGGAGCCCTTCACCAACAAAGATGGTACGGGTACGATCAGAGCAGTAGCGTTGATACTTCAATCCTGCATCGACAAGCAGAAGATCGCCCTGTTGTAACGAGAGATCGGTTGGTAATGCATGCGGTTTGGCGGCATTGGCATTGATGGCAACAATCGGATCGAAACTTAGATCATAGAGACCATAATGGCTCAATGCCCCCTTAGCCTCAAAATGGAGTCGCTTCTCTATTTGCCCCACACCCTCTCGATTAAGATACTCTGCAAAGGTATCAAAGGCTTCACGCCCAAGTTGCGCTGCCCGTTTGAGGAGAGCAATCTCATCATCACGTTTAATCATACGTTTTTGATGCGAAAAATCGGGATATGGTGCAAAACGGATATTTGGAAGCTTCTGTTTGAGGCTCTCTAACGCATGGACACTCCAATCTTTCGGATCAAAAACAACCCGCAAAACACCCCGACTACGAAGCAGTAACCGAGCCGCTTTGAGCAGGTCACCCGCTTCGATCACCTCAGCACCTTTGACCTGCTCTTTTGCTTCGATCGTATAACGGCTATCGGTAATGAGCCATCGTTCACTTCCCAAAGACAAAAAGATTGCATTATCACTGCTATAACCGCACTCGTAGTAGATGGCGTTTTCGTCTCTGAGAATGTAGTTCATCGTTATGCCTGCTCTCCTGCAGCTTGCTTTTGCTGCATCTCTTTCATCGCTTTAATCTCATTGAGAATCTGAAGCATCGCAACCATTGCAAGATGGTAACTAAATGGTCCAAAACCGCTAATCTGTCCAGCACAAACTGGTGCGATCAGACTCTTTTGACGAAACTCTTCACGTGCATGAATATTAGAGATATGGACTTCAATCGCAGGGAGTGCCACAGCAGCCAATGCATCACGAATTGCAATCGATGTATGTGTATAGGCTGCTGGATTGATGATAATACCATCGGCATCCCCTAAGCACTCTTGAATCTTATCGACAATCTCACCTTCAAGATTGCTTTGGAAGAACTCAATCTCAACACCATTTTGCTGTGCAAATCCACGCATCTGCTCATGAATCTGCTCCAACTTCATTGGTCCATAAATATTCTGTTCCCGAACACCCAGCATATTGAGGTTTGGTCCTTGGATGACCATAATTTTCATGCATTCGTCCTTTATTAAATTTTAATGGTAAATTTTATCTTCTTTTGCCATAATCTTCACTAAAAAGGGGTAAGCAAAGAGATGAAAATTATTATAGCCTCATGGATGTTTGATGGCGAAACCATTCAGCGTGATCGTGCCGTCGCCTTTGATGAGAAGATTGTTGCAGTTGATACCAAAGAGGCTCTAAAGGCACGATACCCTGATGCAGAAGTTATAACACTTGATAGCAATGCAATTGTGATGCCAGGGCTGATCAATCCCCATGTCCACTTAGAGTTTGGAGCCAATACGACCCATCTACACTATGGTGACTTTATGAGATGGCTACAGAGTGTCATTAGCCATCGTGAAGAGCTGATTGAAGCGTGTAAGGTAGGCTGTTACAAACGCCAAATCGATACGATGCTTACAAGTGGTACAACCACCTTTGGTGCCATTAGTAGTTATGGTAAAGAGATGCGTGCCTGTAAATCTGCCCCTCAACGTGTCATATTTTTTAATGAAGCAATTGGTTCACAACCTGCTGCTGTCGATGCGCTTTATGCTGATTTCACAGCACGCTTTGAAGAGAGTCGTGCGATGGCTTCAGACCGTTTTATTCCAGCCATTGCCATCCATTCACCCTACTCAGTCCATCCTATCTTAATCAAAAAGATTCTCAAAGAGTTCCAAGATGTGCCACTCTCAGCCCACTTCATGGAGTCACCTGCCGAAAAGGCGTGGCTTGAAAAGGGTGAAGGAGATTTCAAAGAGTTTTTTGAAAACTTTCTCAAACAGAGTACCCCACTCTGCTTCCCAGAAGAGTTTCTTCAACTCTTTGAGGGGCGAAAGGTACTGCTCACCCATGCTATTCATGCCGATGAGAGTCAATTACAAGCCATTGCCGACGCTGGTCATACTATTACCCACTGCCCCCGCTCCAACCGTCTCCTTGGATGTGGTCGTCTTCCTATCGAAAAACTGGAAGAGCTCCAGATTCCGTGGCTTCTTGGAACCGATGGTCTAAGCTCCAATAACTCACTCAATCTTTGGGATGAGATGCGTACAGCATTGATGATGCATAGCCACCTACCACTCGAGTCTTTAGCTCTTCAGCTTCTACAAGCGGTAACCTCGAAAGCTGGTGATGCGCTTCAACTTCCGATTGGTCATATTCAAGAGGGGTATTGGGCAGACCTCATCGTTACATCCCTTCCTGATACACCAGACTCAACCGAGCAACTACCTTTACAGCTGATTTTGCATACCAACCGTGTCAAACAAATCTATATTCAAGGACAACACCATGCTTAACTTTTTCAAAAAACTCTTTAGCCCTATCACAGCAACACTAAATTTCATTCAAAACTATTTTAAGGCGCTTAGTTTTATCATCATTCTTCTTATCCTCTTCTCTCCTGGTGGAACCCAATCGGTTCAAGCACCCAATCTTGCCTCTGTCCATCTTACAGGTCCCATTATAGATGCCAACAAAATTGTCAAAACACTTGATAAGTTGGGAGATGATAAGAAAATTAAAGGGGTTTTACTTGTGGTCAACTCACCAGGGGGTGCTGTCGCCCCTTCGGTAGAGATTGCTCTTGCTATTAAACGACTTAAAGAGAAGAAACCTGTCGTTGCCTATGCCGCTGGAACAATGGCAAGCGGTAGCTACTATGCTTCCATCTGGGCAAATAGAATCGTCGCCAACCCTGCCGCGACAATTGGCTCGATTGGTGTCATTATGGAGGGAATGAACCTTCACGGCTTGCTTGATAAAGTGGGTGTTCAACCACAAGTGGTCAAAGCTGGTGCTTATAAAGAAGCAGGAACACCTTTTAGAGAGTGGACCGAGCAGGAGCGAAAAGCAATTCAAACCCATGTATTTGATATCTATCAAATGTTTGTCAATGATGTTGCCAAAGCGCGCCATCTTGATCCAAACGACTATAAAAAGTTTGCTGATGCTCAAATCTTCATTGCTTACAAAGCCAAAGAGGTTGGGCTGATCGATGAGATTGGTTCGATTAAAGAGGCAAAAACACTTCTTAAAGAGTTAAGCGGTGTTCAAGAGGCACGATGGAAAGAGAAGAGCAAATGGGAGCAGTACATCGAAAGTTTTGCCCAAGAGTCCACCAAAACCCTTGTCAATCAACTAAAGGGGTGGGTCATCTATTAAGATCGACCCTCCTACCCTATTATAATGACATGATTTTTAGACTACTAAAAAAGAACCTATGACCACTCATCTTTTAAAAAAATCTCTTATTGCCAAGTCCTACAACTTAGCGGATTTCCACCTTCATCATACCCCCAACTTTTTATGATATGTGTCTTAGGATCAACAATTTCATAAAGCAAACATTTACCAATCCACTCCTTTTTCGGAGCATTTGGTAAAATTTCGCTCACATACCAATGAACAATTAAATTACCATCCTTGTCTTTTGTAACATGTGTAATGCCATACCCTGCGATTTCAAAATCTCCTCTGATGAATTGACCGGAATTCTCAAACTTAAAAGGTTTTATAAGAGAAGTCTTTTTACCTACAAAACTATTTTCTATATCTACAAAATCTTTATGACCAACGCTACATCCATTTAAAAAGATGAACATCGTTATTGATAGCAAATAGTATCTCATTCATACTTCCTCTTGATAGTTTTGTACAAAATATTTTCATTATTATATGGCTTAAAATCACCGATACGAAAATCTCTTATTGCCAAGTCCTGCAACTTAGCGGATTTCCACCCTCATCATATCCCCAACTTTTTATGATATGAGTTTTAGGATCAACAACCAAATATATTTTACATTTTCCTATCCACTCTTTTTTTCCTGTAAAGTTTGGCAAAATTTCAGAATCAAAATAGTGATAAACTAAATTCCCATCTTTATCTTTTGTAATATGTGTCAAGCCTTCCCCTACTATCCAAAAATCCCCTCTTTGTAATTTACCAGCATCTTTATATCTATATGGTTTAACGGGTAAGGGACCTTTTATTTTTGCACCTATCTGATTATCCATATCATTTTTCCAGTCTTTATGACCAACACTGCATCCATTTAAAAAAATAAATATTGCTATTGAGAATAAATAGTACCTCATTTCATATTCCTTTAACTACGAAGTCAGCAATACAACCCTCTTTTCAAGAGTTTTTCCCCTCAAATACCTCTTTAATAGGTGCGATAAATGCTAATAAAATATCTACAAAAAATAGAATCGAAAAGGTTACAAGAAAGCTCATGAAAACAGAAAAACCCTTCTCTAAAAACATCCCAAACAGATAGAAAAAGAGAAATGGGTATATCAAATAGTGATAAACCACTACAACGTAATAATATACCTTATTGATCTGAATAACATAGTTTTTATTTTGAGCTGTCTTAATAAGATGACTACCAAACCATAGTGCAAAAAGGATTTTTAGAGTCAAAGTCGAAAACTTCATGTTCATTTTTTGTCTCATGATGGTGTTAAAGAAGATCTCCAATAGCCTTAAAAGGCTATTGGATTAAAGTAGGACTAAAGGTTAAATGGGAAATCTGATGGTTTAGAGAGATACCAGATGATATCTACACCTGTACGATCAAGTGTACCATCTTGACCAATATCATCATCACTAACCAAATACCAAGCTACGCTATCTTGATTGTTAAGTGTAAACCATTTATAGCTATCTGATGTTTCCGCTCTTACTTTACCATCAATAATGCTATAAGGAATAGAAAAGGTAGTATCTTCTCGTAGAGTTCCATCACTGTTGTACCAAACCTCATGCCGTGTGGCATCTGTAGCAGTTAATGTCATTTTTGCATAACCATATCCACCACCATCTTCACTCATCTTTTCATAAAAGGTTTGACCATCAAGCATCTCTGAAGTTATATGAATATACCCAGTACTATTACAACGGTTATTCAAATCCTCTTCTGCTACTTTTTCATCAAGATATATGATATCTCCATTTGTAAACCGTATATAGTCCTCACCCTGTTCTTCAATAGAAAAAGTCACATTACGCTCTGAAGAGCTAAGTAAGAGGTCCATAGCCTCTACACGATAACCCCATATCGTTTCATAATTTTGTCCATTCTCTACCCAGCTGTCAGATAGTTTTCCATCCCATCCAAAAACAAGTTTTTCAATATGGTTATTGATGTAGAGTTGTCCATTCTCTTCATAGCTATCACAGACAGGTGCATAATAGGTTTTACCAGCAAAGATTTCATCGGCAATCACGATATCTGTCGTATTCATATCTGTACTGAAGTTACTATCTAAAAGAGTCTCATTACTATCAAGAGAAACAACCTTTTGATAGTTTTTCTCTATATAACTTACAAGAGCATTGAAGGCAATTTCATTGTAAGATGTCCATGTTGCAGTCATACCTGCTGGCTCCATATCCCCTTCCCAAACAGAACCATCATAGATTGCAAAGATAGGGTATTCAATATTTCCATCTCCTCGATCATAATAGGTCTTACTCTTTGGCTTAACGATAAGAAGCTGTTGATCATTCGTCATTTCAATAGACCACCAACCAGCATTCTCATCAACAATACTTACCGAACCATCAGTATTTCGTTGAACTTCGACAAGTGTTCCATCTAAAGCAGTATCATCACAAATATAGCTACCACTACTATCTTTTACAAACGTCCCATCAAGATTACGAATCGGTGCAAAAGCGATACCACCATCAGAGTTTCCATGGAACCAATGGATACCACACTGATTCTGAATCAAGTCAGAAAATGATGTCATATCTGTCTTTGGATTCCAAAGATAATACTGCTTGACAAGAGTTGTATATCTATTCTTATACATCATCGCTCCAGTAGGCATAAGAACAGCTATCTCAGGACCATCAGTCTCTGTTTCCATAAATGTAGTATTACCAATATTGACTACCTCATCAATACCAATAACAAATCGACCATCTATTGTAGCTGAACCATCACCATTTAACACATACGTCTCTTCATGATCTGACTCTTTGACCCATCCACCTTCTGTAAGGAGATAGTGATTAGGTATCACTTCAACCCATGCACCATTTTCGAGATTGAATATAAACTCTTTCGATATAACTTTCCCTCCTTCAAGAGTATGAAGATCTTTATTGATTTGGATACTACTATTCTCTTTTCTCATCTCAAAACTATAAAAAGTCATTGCCTCACTAATTGAAATAGAAGATGAAATATCTGCAAGACCTGTACTTTCACTTATATTATCTTCAATATCAGTACTGCTACTATATGGTAGTGTTCCCTCAGCACATTGGACAGCAGGTGCATGCTGTGCCTCTTCCTCTGTCATATAGAGTGTTCCTAAAGCACCATTTTGATCAATAAATGTCAAAGAACTATCAGTATACTTTTGTAACTCTAAACAGATACTACCACTGCAGACTTGATGACCATCAATATCATACACGCCATTGATTGTGGTCCCATTTGCTTCAACAACTGTTACCGTATTGTTATCACCAAAAATAGCTTTTTCAATCCATTCAACATCACCATTTTCACAGTGTAAATAGAGTGTTTTTCCTACCAAAAGTGCTTGTAAATCAGTATCTGTATAGACCACAGATCCTTCTGCTGTATTCCCTGTCTCTTGAGCAGTATCATTAACTGGATTTTCAATTGTAACATCTTCACTACTATCAGTAGTACTCTCTCCTAATGTATTTTGCACCGTTCTTAGAATATCATTAAAAGCAATCTCATTAAAATCGAGCGTATCAGAGAGATCAAACGACTCCATCGCTTTATGATACTCTCCACGATAGACAATGCCATCTTTTACAGTAAAGAGTTGTGTCGATTCATCATCCACATTATCTACCACAATCGCCAAAGCATCGCTTCCAGGTAGCTGAATAACACGCCATTGACCATCAATACCAACAATTTCATCTCCATTTGTGGTAGCCATAACTCGTACCAAGTTACCACTATCGCCTGCTTTCAACGTACCATCAAACGGTTTTTCAAAAGCCAGACCACCATATGTATCACCCATAAACCAATGTCCACCACTCTGTCCTGTGATGAAGTCTTCTAAAGTTTTATAATAGTCACCGTAGCTATCTCCCATATTGCCATGGGTCAACTCTTTTTGATAGATACGATAACTCTCTTGCTCTTTAAAAGCTAAAAGATAGGCTTCTGCCCCCTCATTGAATGTTACAGGTGTATCACCTGGGACTTTTTCATTAATCTCCTCAATTAAATCTTTATCATCCTCCGCAGGATGAGCAAGATCAATCTTTTTCACAATCATCACTTCCGTTTGGTCAACAGTCAATAAACTCTTATCATCAGATAACTGATACGATGTGAGATTCTCTTCAGGTACCCATGAACCATCTACCAAAACAAATGCATCTGGATTGGTACTATTAACTTCAACCAAACCACTTTGGGAGAGTTCTACTCTTTTCACATCAAAGAGTCCCTCAGGCTTTAAAGAGTAAGAGGTATAGCCATTATCCTCAAATTCATAAAAAGTGACTGGTACATTAAAAGGAATGGTCTCTGCAGTAGCGAGTGTTTCAACTTTATCAGCCTCTGTTTCATAACGCTTCAAAGCGAGTTCAAAATCTGTGCCAACCTTCTGAACCACAGGGTCACTGGAGTTTTTCAGTGCAATAATCTCTTCTTCAATCGATAAAAAGTGTCTATCACTCATTCCTGCAGCTGCCAAACTCTCTTGAATTTGAATCGCCATACTATCAATATCACTACCTGTATAGTGAACCATATCAAGAATATCGTAAGCATGCTCAAGGAGCGGGTTGATATCTGCAATATCTGCTTCAATCTCTTCAAATGAGTAATCACCTTCTATAACATCTTTGACAATCTTATCTTGAATCGTATTAATGGTAGTACCAATCACAGCTGTATCATTATACTCTTCAGAGTCTATAAGTTCTTCAATCTTTGTAGAAATTGCAATCACACTTGAATTGATATCTTGACCCAAATCATACGTTTCAACCAGTGTCTCAAATGTCGCATTCAGATCAACACTATCACCCTCTGCCGTCTCTGCAACTTCAGCCAATTTCTCATAAAGATCTTCAACCAACTCTTTCTCATCAACTGTGGTATTTGTATCTTTCTGCTTTAAAGCTTTTGCCAAAACCTCAACACTCTTTTGAACCTGTAGTGCAGCTTTTAATAGTTGCGGATCTTTTTGAGCCTCTTCCACAGGGTCTGCACTCAAATTTGTATCAGCTGGTAAGTTCAAAACCTTTTTAACTAAAACCTCTGCCTCTGTTGGACTCTTTCCCTTTGCCACCATAGATTCAACCATCGTCGTGACAGGTGTAATATTAATAACAGTTTGAGCTTCATTGAAAGGTGCTTTTAACTTACCTGTAAAATCGAGACGCGTATCGGAGTCATATCCACTATAAACCAAAAGGGGTGCTGTGGTATAGTTTGCATCCGCTTGCTGTTCTGGAGTGATTGTAAGAGTAAAGGAGCCATTGAGATCTGTCGAAGTTGCTGGTTCCTTATCAAGTTGACAATAGCCATCTCTATTTAAATCCAAACAGACTGTCGCATAGACAAGATAACCATCTACAGCCTTACCTGTTATCGTCGTCGATTTTGGCTCAACTGTTGGATCTGTAGTAGAGTCACCACTACCTCCACCACATCCTGTCAAACCTAATACAATAGCTGTTGCTATTGACATCATCGATTTTTTAGGAAAAAATTGTTTCATTAAAGCTCCTTTACTTTTCAATCAGCTTCTTTGCAAGAGAATTATCTCACAGACAGATTACAAATCAGATTCCTTTAAAAGAGTCAAAGGGTATTATATTAATCGGTTATTTCAAATATTTGTTAAAGAGAGTTGTGCAGAAAAAGTATGAAGCGGAAAGATCCGCTTCATAGAAGATTAAAATCTATTATAATCGCCTCTTGGCTGGCGTGGTTCACGAGGACGTGCTTCATTAACACGAAGACTACGCCCAGCAACCTCTTTACCATTAAGTGCTTCGATCGCATCATTAGCGGCATTGTCATCTGGCATTTCGACAAAACCAAAACCTTTTGATCGACCAGTCTCTCTATCATTAATAATACGTGCGCTGCTTACTTCGCCAAACTCTTCAAAAACTTCTCTCAGTTCACCATCATCCATTCTGTAAGATAGGTTGCCAACGTAGATATTCATTCTACTTCTCCAAATAAAAACTCTTCCGAATCACAAAAAATTTCATATTTTTTATAAAACGGATACAACACTATACCATAAAGTTGGTTACAGGATTGTCTCAAAAAGATCTTTTATGCCGTATGGTAGAAATTTCAACGAAGTGTTACCGAATCAACCATCAATGGGACGAATCGTATCAATCACAGCTTCAGCAATCCATTTATCATCTTCCAAATATACGCGATCACTAACCTTCACCTGCTCCAACTGGGTCACTTTACCACCCTTTAGAAGTTGAACATAACCAGGGCGTAGTTGACGCACTGGATTGAGTGTCAAAAGTTGTGCATGAAGTCCATTGATCTCTCTTTGCTTCTGCTCTAAAACTCTTGCTTCTGTCAGTGATAGTTGTCGATGTAGTGGTGCAAGCTCTTCACCTTTTTGACGAATCAAGCGGTGCATCTGCGCCTGTAACTGTGTTTGCAACTGCTGAACATGTTGCAACTGCATCGCAACCCTTTTACTAATGGCATGCTGTTCAAGCTGACTCTGCATCTGCTGAAGTTGCTGACCTTTGAGCAAAAGAATTTGGCGCATACGTGCTTCCATCCGCTCCATCATCTCATCAAGAGCATAAAGCATCTCAATCTTATCGGGTAAAATCTGCTCCATCGCTGCACTCGGCGTTGGCGCACGCATATCGGCAACAAAATCACTAATCAATGTATCGACCTCATGTCCAACAGCCGAAACAACAGGGGTATGGCATGCCACAATTGCACGGGCAACAACCTCTTCATTAAATGCCCACAAATCCTCCAAACTTCCACCGCCACGCCCCACAATCATGACATCAGCACACAACCGATCCGCATAGGCGATATGGTGTGCAATCTCTTGTGCCGCTTCTGCCCCCTGTACCAGTGTGTCAATGAGAGTAATTTTAAGCAGTGGCCATCGTTTGGTTGCGACACGGATCATATCCTGTATAGCAGCACCCGTTTTTGAGGTGACAATCACAATATGACGAACTCTTTTGGGAATCGGTTTTTTACGCTGAGAATCAAAAAGCCCTTCGGCTTGCAATCTTTTTTTGAGCTGTTCAAAGGCAACAGAGAGTGCACCAGCTCCGTACGGTTCAGCCGTCTGTACCATCATCTGATAGTTACCACGCGGTACATAGACAGTAATCGCCCCACCTAAAACAACATGCTGACCCGCTTCAAGTCGAAAACGGAGTCGTCTTGCATTGGAGCGAAACATCACACACGAAAGGGCACTCTTTTCATCTTTGATGGTAAAGTAGATATGACCACTCGTATGGTAGGTAACTTGCGAAATCTCCCCTTCGACCCGAATCTGAATAAAGGTCGATTCAAGCAGTGACTTAATCTGCTCATTTAGTTGGGAGACAGTGACGGTATGACTCATGGACTGATCTACTTTTTAGCAATCAAAAGTGTCGAAATTCCCATCGAAAAGCCTTGTGTATATTGCATAGTAAAGCCAGCATTCTCAAGCTCTTTTTGAAGCATCTCTGTCGTTAAAAACCCTTCAATTGAGTCGGGAAGATAGCGATACGCCTCATAGTTTCGACTCACCAAGCCACCAAGTGTAGGTAGAACCTTATGCATATAAAAATCGACAATCTTACCTTTTAAACCACTCTTGTCACGCTTGGTAAACTCTAAAATCACTACCATACCGCCTGGTTTGAGTACCCGATAAAATTCATGAATCGCCTCTTGACGATCAACCACATTGCGGATACCGTAGCTAATAGAGAGAATATCGGCGGTATTCTCTTCTATCGGCATATCCTGTGCTTTGGCGACGATAAAATCGGCATAATCCACCTTCTCTTTGGCAACTTTAAGCATCCCTTCTGATGGATCGACACCAATAAAACGCTTGAAACTCACACCAGCCGCTTCACCCCGATCTCTCCACCACTGAAGCATATCGCCTGTACCACATGCAACATCGAGTACCGTCAAATCTCTGTTACGATCAAGGAGTTCAAGCGTCTTATCACACCCTCTTTTTCGCCATGACTTATCGATCCCCATACTCAATACCCGATTGGTCACATCATAGGTCGATGCGATCTCATCAAACATTGAGACAATCTTCTCTTGTTTTTGATTCTTATCCATGATTCACCTTCAACCATAACATCGCATCACGATCCATACGTGCCTGATGCAGAAGCTCAAAATTTTTCTTGCCATTATAACAGGTTCCCTCTTTAATAAATGGTGCGACAAAAAGTACCATCCAATCGATCACATTCTGCAGTGCCTCTAATGTACCTGCCCCACCTTCCACCATAATCAAACCACGTTGCGGTAACGTATCGATCGAGTCGATCCATGAAACCTTGCGATTGGGTACTTGAAAGAGTGGAATCGTTGGATCAATAGTATCAGGATCGTGGGTCAAAATCGCGATATTGGGTGCTTTGCTACCAATCAGACGACTATCAAGTGTTGGGCGATCGATACGTACGGTATTACCACCAATGACTAAAAGATCGAGCCGACTGCGTACCTGATGCACCCATTCTCTGGAGCGTTTGCAGCTAATAACCCCTCCATCAATTACCCCATTCATCGTCTGTGCCAACTTGAAAAAGATAAAACGACCACTTTGCCACTTAACAAAAGGCTCAAGGAGTAGATTGCATGCCTTGCTTTCAACACCTTGAATCACCTCTATTCCAACACGCTTCAAGCGTTCAGCACCCCCAGAAGCTTTGGGGTTGGGATCCATCGCACCAATCACGACCCGCTTAAACCCAAGTGCTGCAATCAAATCGGCACAGGCAGGTGTTTTTCCCGTATGACTACATGGTTCAAGGGTTACATAGATCGTTGCTTGAGAGAAGAGTGAACCTGCTCGTTTGACAAGTTCATGATGAAGTCGATGAGCATCGTCACATTCGGCAAGTTCACAATCACCACTCAACTGAACATAGGCATCACGAATCGCTAAAACTTCAGCATGAGCACGCCCTGCTTGCTTATGTGCATTAACAGCAAGTAGTTCTCCATGCCCAGAGACAACAGCAGCACCAACAGCAGGATTGGGGTAAGTAAGAAGTTGATAGTTCCACGCCTCATCTATTGCAAGGCGCATGAAAAAGGAGTGGTTCTCTGTTACCATTCAAAATAGGTGCGGGCTTTGCGAACCTCATTCAAAGGGAAGTGCTCTTCACCCTGAGAGGTTTCAAGAATCACTTCACCATCTTCAAAGCCAAGAAGTTTGCCTTTTACCTTATCACCAGAGCTCAACTTCAGATAGACCTTTTCACCCACAGACTTCTCAAAATGTTCTGGTTTTTTCAATGTTCTCTCAACACCAGGCGAGCTGACTTCAAGATAGTACTGCCCACTAACTGGTGGATAAACATCAAGCATTGGAGAGAGGTCTCGACTAATATCAGCACAGAGGTCAAGATCAACCCCACCCTCTTTGAGAATATAGACACGATAGATTGTATGGCCATCTTCATTCGCCACTTCAGTATCGTAAAGTTGTGCACCATGTGCTTCAACAACCATTTTGACTTCAGTTTCTACACTCATCCCTTTAACTCTTTCTCAATTTTTGCAAACAGTTCATCCATACGCTTGACACGATCAAGCTCTTTATCAAACTTAAAGTGAAATTTGGGTGATCGGTACCACCCTTCCGCTTTGAGGCAGTAGGCTTCAAGCCCTTTGGTCACCTTCTTCAACTGTTTGAGAATCTGTCGTTGCTCTGCTTCATCGATCCCTGTCGGATCGAGATAGACATCTGCATCACTACGCCCTTTACTGCATACCACTTCCGTGACAGTCAGACCACGCAGTCGCTCATCACCGAGCTGAGACAACGCTTCAGGGATCAGCTCACGCAGAATCGAGTTGGCCCGTTTGCGTTTTATCTCTTCTGGGGTCATAGCGTTGCTCTCTCCTCTTTCTCTTCATAGGCTTCAATCACATCACCCACTTTGATGTCATTGAAGTTTTCAAGCATCATACCACACTCATACCCTTTGCTCACCTCTTTAACATCATCTTTGAAGCGTTTCAATGAGCTGATGCGTGTATCATAGATGACGACACCATCACGGATAAGGCGTGCTTTAGCATTACGTCGAATCACACCATCAGTAACAACACATCCAGCAATCGTTCCAACTTTTGCAACAACAAATGTTTCACGAACTTCTGCCTGCCCGATACCCTCTTCACTAATAATCGGACTCATCAAGCCACTAAGAAGTGCTTTCACATCATCAATCAAGTCGTAAATAATTGAGTAGGTCTTAATCTCAACACCAAGCTGTTTGGCTTTCTGTTTAATGGCTGCTGTCGGACGAACGTTAAAGCCAAGGATAATCGCATTCTCATCCGCATTTGCCAATGATACGTCACTTTCAGTAATACCACCTACACCTGAGTGGATAATATTAATCTTGACTTCGTCATTTTTAAGCTTCTCAAGGCTTCCTTTAATCGCTTCAAGCGATCCTTGAACGTCAGCTTTAACAATCACTGGAAGTGACTTAAGTTTACCCTCTGCAATCAGGTTACCAAGCTCATCAAGGGTCACTTTTGTACTCTTACTTAGCTCTTTTTGGCGTAGATACTCTGCACGCTTCTGTGCCAATTCACGCACCTGCTTATCATTATCCATCGCCACCATAATTTCACCAGCGTCTGGAACTTCACCAAGCCCCACAACAACACCTGGATCGCTTGGTCCAAGCTCTTTTACCTGTTTACCCAAGTCATTGATAATGGTTCGGACACGTCCAAAGGTGCGTCCACAAATCACATGGTCTCCAACACGGAGGGAACCATTTTTCAAAATAACCGTAGCGACTGGTCCACGCCCTTTTTCAAGTGAACTCTCAATAACAATTGCTTTGGCATGTCGTTTTGGATTGGCTTTAAGCTCCATAATCTCTGCTTGCAGAAGAATTGTCTCCAAGAGATCATCAATACCCAATCCCGTTTTTGCAGAGACTTCAACAAACTCATAATCCCCACCCCAATCGACTGGCATATATCCAAGCTCTGCAAGCTGTGACTTCACCATATCTGGGTTGGCTTCAGGTTTATCGATCTTGTTGATGGCAATAATCATTGGAACCTCTGCCGCTTTGGCATGGTTGAGTGCCTCAATGGTTTGTGGTTTCACTCCATCATCAGCTGCAACAACGATAATAACAATGTCGGTTGCCTGTGCACCACGTGCACGCATCTCTGTAAAGGCTTCGTGACCTGGTGTATCGATAAAGGTAATCTTTTTACCATCTTTTTCGACCTGATACGCACCCACATGCTGAGTAATACCACCTGCTTCACGCTCTGCCACTTTTGATTGGCGAATTTTATCAAGGAGTGATGTTTTACCATGGTCAACGTGTCCCATAATGGTAATAACTGGTGGACGCTCTTCAAGGTAATCATCCTCTACAGCATCATAGTTTGAAACATAATCGAGTTCATCAAGTGGATTGATTGTCTCAACCTCTACACCAAACTCATCAGCCAAAATCTCAATCTCATCTTTTTCCAAGAAGTCATTCTTGGTTACCATTTTGCCGAGACCAAAGAGAATCTTAATAACCTCTCCTGTTGTTCGACCAACCTTCTCAGCAAACTCATATACACGACAATCTTCAGGAATTTTGACAACTGATGGTGTTGTCTCACTCTTTTCGGTACGTCGCTGACGCTTTTTCGGTGCAGTTCTACTCACGCTGCGTTTTCCTTTACTTTGTGTCCCGCGACGACCAATTGGCTGCTTCGGTCGTGGCTGCTCAGTTTTGAGTGTTGTTGGAGATTTTGGCTCTTCCATACTGCGTAGCTCTTCGCTAAAGTCAGGAAGAACAATCTCTTCAGTCGTGTAATCAACACTAATATTGCCAATATCACGATCTTCTAAAAGGTTTAGCTTAATACCACTCTCTTTACTACCTGGAGCTGGTGGTGACTTTTTCGCTTTCTTCTTCGCCTTTTTGGCAGCAATCTTCTCATCAACCGTTGCAATAACACGATTCTCTTTACCGATCTCACTCTTCTTAACGGTTGGTGTCTCAGCTGTTGGATCAACTTTTGGACGTTTCTTTTTGACAATAAAGATACCACGTCGACGTTTCACAGAGGCTTGACCGAGTGTCTCTTTCTTTTCACTCTTACTGCTCTCACTCTTCTTTGCAGAAGCCTCAGCTGTTGCCGGCTTCTCTCTCTTTGGCTCTTCTCTCTCTTGCTTAGGTTCAACCTGTTTCTTAGGCTCTACTTTTTGCACCTTTTGTACCGTCTTTCTCTTCTCTTTTGCCTTCTCAGGCATCTTCTCTTCACCTTTACTCTCTTTACTATCTGTAACTTGAGCCTTAGATGATGCTTCCACTTTCGGTTGTTTAACCTCTGTTTCGGACACTTTCACACGCTTCACTTCTCTTTTGGGCTCCGGAGATTTTTTGGGAGCGGCTGATGCCGGAAGTGTCCCTGTCATCACATAATTGACAATATTCTGCGCATCTTCCGGAGAGACTCCGCTTGAAGCTGTTTTGACATCCAGTCCCAACTCCCTGGCTTTTTCTACAACTTCTTTGCTTTTAATCCCCAGTTCATCCGCTATTTCATGGATTCGTACTTTACCCATTCGCTACCATCTCCTTAATATGTTCGCCCAATTCGATCGTTAGATATGTTTTATTCTTACACTGCTTTGCGAGCCGTTTGGCAAGCTTTTTATCATGGATACAGCTATGACAGAGGTAAAAGCTTCTGCCATGCCCTTGAAATGGTTGTATCTGATTGTTTTGACACTGAAGCCGTATAAGCTGAGCCTGCAAGAAGCGGCCGCGGCAATTAATGCACATTCTAACCGGATCGGACATAATTGTGCAATTATACCAAAATTAATCTCTAAACAGAACCCCATCGTTATCGAAGTCATAAATTGCACAACGAAATGATGGGAAACGTGCTTGAAATTTTTCCAAAAGCCGCCTTGCATCCTCTTTATATGTCATATTAAAAAAGGTTGATCCACTACCAGATAGTGTCGTCATCAAGACATTATTTTCAATGGCAAGCTTTTGCACCTCAAAGAGTTCTGGAAGATTTTTCATACGTGCGATCTGATGAAATCGATCCCGTGCAGCAATACGAAGCATCTCCCAGGACTCATTAAAAAAACAGGCCGTTAAGAGTGAAGAGTGACCAACATTATAGATAGCATCCTCTTTACGGTAACTCTTTGGCAATGTTGTCCGTGATTGTGCTGTAGAGATCGGCTTATCTGGAATCACAACAACTGCTTTAAGATACCCTGGAATTCTCTTCTTCTGACTATAGACTTTACGATTTTCAACAACCGCCACATTAAAGCCACCCATCACCGCTGGGGTAATATTGTCTGGGTGATGTTCATAGTGGAGTGCAAGATTGAGAAGTTTTCTTTTCGTAATATTAACCCCTGCAGCACTATAGGCTGATGCAATGGCACTCACAATCACCGCTGATGAACTTCCTAAGCCCCGTGATAACGGTATCTGATTATAAAACTTAAACCGAAAAGTTCCCCGTTTACCTGTGAGGTGACGATAGTGGTCATTAAAGATATTGATAAAGAGATTATTCCCTTTGAGGCGTGGGTTATTTGCGCCCTCCCCTTTAATCGACACACTAAAAAATTTGGAAGGCATAATATGTACACGGTTGCGTAGCGACAACGAGAGTCCGAGCGTATCAAACCCGGGTCCTAAGTTGGCACTGGTGGCAGGTACACTAATAATCACTCGCCTCTCCTCAAAAAAGTTGGCGCTATTTTAGACTATCTTTGCTTAGAAGCCGATATTGCCATCTAAAAATTATACGGCTGGAAGAATATAGAGAGGTTCTGAGGCTTCATCAAAGAGTGTATCGTCAAGTTTTTCAGGAAGTACAAAGTTATTGGAGTAGGCTTGACACCCTTGCTCAATTACAATCTCTTCACCACGTTTGACAAAACAGCTTTTACCGACCGCTTTAATAGGCTGATGCCCATTAAAAGCAAAAGCATCGGTCGCATAGAGTGGAATATCACAAGCAATTGACAAAGTTTTTGCCATGACATAGGTCACTTTAATCGCCATAAAGCTTCCTGGCCCTTTGGCATAGTAGAGTGCCTTGAGATGATATCGCTGCCGAATATCTGATAAAACTGCTGGCAATGCACGGGAGGTTTTCTCCTCTTTTTCATAGAGATCTACCAACTTTTTATCCACATAGACACCCACACGTAGTGGAGATGTCACTCCAATAATCAAAATTTCAGCATCCAATATCGACTTAGGCAAAGCTTCTTGCAAAATCGAGACTCTCCTCTACTTCAAGCGTTACGACCTCATAAGCACTCTCATCGGCAAGCAGTGCCACTGTCAGCTGATGGTTGAGATCATGGCTTCCAGCGAATGCTTCATAGGCACCAAGAATTGGACGACCAAGCAGTTTCATATCGCCCATGGCATCCAAAATTTTATGGCGTACAAACTCATCTTCAAAACGAAGCCCTTCAGGGTTCAAGACTTTTGTATCATCCAAGACTATCGCATTCTCAAGACTTCCACCCAGTGCAAGATTTTTACTACGCAAATACTGCACCTCTTTAAGAAAACCAAAGGTTCTTGCACGTGCAATCTCTTCAATAAAGGCACTCTTAGAGAAGATAAAATGACGATGCTGTTCTGCAATGACAGGATGGTCAAAGCGAATCAAAAAATCGAAACTTGCCGTATCTGATGGTTTTAGTGAGACATACTTCTCTCCGGCTCGGACTGTCACCTCTTTTTTAATCCGTAAAATCTCTTTACCAGCATCCTGCTCTTCAATCCCAGCCTCATCCAACATCATACAAAAACTTGCCGCACTTCCATCCATAATCGGCATCTCACCATCATCAAGAATGACCCGCATATTATCGATACCATAAGCATAGACAGCCGAGAGGAAATGCTCAATGGTTGAGACATTGGCACCATCTTTTCCAATAACTGTCGCCATCTGTGTATCTACAACATACTTTGGATGGAGTGGGATGGTCACACCCATATCTTCACGATAGAAGATAATTCCACTTCCTGTTTCAAGAGGTTCAAGACGTAAATGGACGGGTTTTCCTTTATGTAATCCAATGCCAACACTCTCTACGGGTTTAGCAATTGTTCGCTGTTTTATCATAGTTTCATCCTCTTCCAGCTCTACTGAGAGCTTTCCATGCAGATAACTCCGCACACATTACTTTATATTACCATAAAGCGTGTTAAAGATAAAGGGGAGTCCCTTTAATGATTTTCACGTCGATCGATCATTCTTCGCGCCATCTCAAAAACATTGGTGATATTGTCTTTGATCCAGTGGGCATCCATCCACTCGATAGGACGTACCTCAACACCCTGAACCAATACACCAAAATGGAGGTGATCTCCAAGGGCAAGACCTGTTCGTCCTGTTTTTGCTATCACCTCTTTTTTCATGACGGTATCACCCTCTGCAACATAGAGGGTTGAGCAGTGGCCATAGAGCGTATAGAGTCCTAAACCATGATCAATGAGTGGCATATTGCCGTAAATACCATTGTCTCCAGCAAAGACAACACGACCTGGGTTGGAAGATCGCACCTGTGCCATCTTGACACTTGCTAAATCAAGTCCCAAATGGTACGATTCACTGACATGTTTTCCATCATAGTAATAGAAGCGATGATCCCCAAAGCTGGCAACCTTTTTTCCATTTTTAAGAGGGTAGAAGGGTTTCACACTCCAACTATGAATCAATTGATCTGAAACATTTTCACTCAATTTATGAATCAATGCCTCATTCTTGGCACGAATCTCTTCATTGATAATCTTAAACCGTTCAAGAGGATCAGAGATATTGGCTGTCTCATCGAACTGACTTGCAAGATCGGCAATTTTCCCTTGTAAGAAACGATCTTTCAGTGTAATATTTGAACGGCGATAGCGATAATTCTTTAAATAGAGTGGAATATGGACCTTTGTCACATTGTTTGCCAAGTCAGTCGCTTCAACCCATGCCCTAAATGTTGACTCTGTCACAGGCCAAGCAATCAATGCCGCATAGTACCCTGGCTTATAAAAGGGTTCTGCTTTAAATGTCTTTCCAAAGTTCGTATGGATTACAACATCTTTTAGATGCTCATCTTTGGCACTAAAGACAACAAGCGCACTACCCCCCTGCGTAATTTTATAAGAGTTGGCAAGTATATAAGCAGATGGTTTGACAGCATCAATGGTAAGTTGAACCGTTTTGGTCGCATGGTTGCCTTTAAAAAGATTCCAACGACTTGCATCGGTTGTCTCAACACGCATCATTGCATGCGTCGCTCGCCTATCCCATCCAGCACGAGGGAGTGAAACAGGCACCTCAACCGACTTCATCGGACTCTCAAACTCCGACTCAGCCACAACAAAGTCACTCTTGCCATCATTCAATATCACCCGATAGTGTCGGATACCACTATCATCTTTAAGCACAACATTAATCGGTTTTTTTAGGTTCCAATAGAGTCGATCTGCAACTTCAATGGTTGGTGCATTTCTCTCAAACATTGGTGAGTTGGCCAGATAGATTGCACCACCAATAATAATCAAAAAAATAGCAAGCAGTAATGTTGTTCCAGCACTACTCTTTTTTCTTCTCATAATCTTAACTCCCCTTCAATCATTTTCAATAATTTCTCTACAAGTTGGTCACGATCCATATCACTCACTGAAAAACCTGCTGCATGTTTATGCCCACCACCGCCAAAAGCAATTGCTATTTGACTCACATCCACATGGCTTTTAGAGCGAAGTGAAACTTTCAATCCACCATAAGGCTCTTCACGAACCAAAAAGCCAACCTCAACAGTCGTCAACGATCTTGCATAGTTGACCATATCATCGGTTTCATTAACTGTTGCACCCGACTCTCGTAACATCTGTTGGGTCACATCAAGCCCTGCCACACGCCCTTGTAGATAGAGTGTTAAGGTCTCTAAAACGCGTGGAAGAAGTCTCAATTTACTCAGTGGCTGATTCTCTTTGAGCATGCGTGCTGTCCATACGGGATCAGCACCCAACGCTACAAGTGCTTTGGCAAAATCAAAAACCCTTTCAGAGACCCCTTCATAACTAAAGAAGCCTGTATCACTCAATAGTGCTGCATAAAAATTGATCGCTGCATTTTTTGGAGTCGGCCAACCTGCCTCCGTCACCAGTTTAAAAGCAGTTTCCGATGCAGAAGCAAAGTGCGGCTCGATAAGATTGATCTGACCATAGTGTGTATTACTTTGATGATGGTCAATATTGATCAGTGGAACATTTTCTAAAGGTTCTATCCCCAATCGATCAAAACTTCCACAATCGACACTAATCACAAGATCAGTTTTTGGATGAAGTTGGTGCTTGATTTTATCAAATCCTGGCAAAAATGCTAAAGCTTGTGGCAGTGGCTGACTCATAATCACCAGATGGACACGTTTGCCCAAACCTTTGAGAGTCCACCACAATCCAAGACCTGTTCCTAATGCATCAGCATCAGGATTGATATGACCTATAATTGTAATATGGCGTGCAGATTCTATCGCCGTTTTTGCTTCTTGATACTCTTTTTTCATGGAACGATTTTATCCTAATTCTGCTCAAAGCCCTCTTTTACTTTTATAAACAAAAGCCAACACTTCTGCAACTGCATGATAAAACTGTTCTGGGATCTCCTGCTCTACCTCGACACGCTTATAAAGTTCACGTGCAAGAGGAGGATTTTCAACAATTTGGATGTAGTGTTCACGTGCAATCTCTCTAATTTTCAATGCAATAAGGTCTGTCCCTTTTGCAATCACTTTCGGAGCACGGCTCTCTCCCTCTTTATATTGCAAAGCCACAGCAAAGTGGGTCGGGTTCGTAATGACCACATCCGCTTTTGGAACCTCAGCCAACATCCGCTTACGTGCCATCTGGGTCTGAATCTGACGAATCTTAGCCTTCACTTCCGGATTACCATCAAGCTGTTTCATCTCATCTTTAATCTCTTGCTTCGACATGCGAAGCTCTTTAAAGTAGTTGTATCGAACAAAAAGCAGATCGATCAGAGCCAAGATCATCAGAAGCACCAGCATCAATCCTGCAAGAAGCATGGCACGATTTGCCAACCAAACCATCTGTTGGGCCAATGGTGCATGGGCAACAGAGACCAACTCTTTAATAAAACCTAAAAAGACAGCAAACGCCACACCAAAGACAGCCGAAACTTTAAAGGTGATCTTGAAACTTTCAATCAACTTTTTGACAGAAAAGAGATTTTTTGCCCCCTTAATGGGGTCAATCTTTTTAAGATCCGGTACTAGAGGTTTGGTAGTGAAGATAAAGCCAAACTGCATCCATGCTGCTAACATACCAGCAATAGCAACAGGGATTGCAAGGGGTAAGATCATTAGTAACACTTGACCAATCGTATAGAGGACAATATCTGTTAAAAGAGCAGGGGTAATAGAGACCCCTGTAAAATTAATATAGTATCGGTAGACGGCTTCAAGACGATCAAAGATCCAACCTGTTAATGCAATAAAAGCGATTACCGCAACAAGCAGTGTAATAAAACCGGAGGTGTCCATACTTTTAGGGACATTTCCCTCCTTTTTGGCATCTGCAATCTTTTTTGGGGTCGGTTCTTCCGTCTTCTCTAAATCATCCGCCATCGATCTATGCCACCACTCTCAGCATCACGTCACAATCTTCATTGAAAGATCGATCCAGCGTGACTGATGGATAATACTTCCTGAACTGATCGCATCCACACCTGTCATGGCAACATCACGAATATTTTCAAGTGTAATGTTACCACTTGCTTCAAGAAGTACCCCTGGATAGTTCTCATTACGGTAACGTACGACCTCTTTAATATCAGGGATACTCATATTGTCGCACATCACAATATCAGCCCCTACATTCATCGCTTTCACTGCCGACTCAATTGTTTCACACTCTATCTCAATTTTTGTCGTAAAAGGGATCTTCCTTCTTGCACGAGCAATGAATGCATCAAGATCATCAATAAGACTCATATGGGTATCTTTAAGCATCAAAGCATCATCTAGTCCCATACGGTGATTGACTGCTCCACCAACCCGTACCGCATATTTCTCAAAACTACGTAGCATGGGGCGTGTTTTACGGGTATCAAGAAGGAGTACATTGGTACCTTCAAGCGCTTTGATATATCTTCGTACATGGGTTGCAATGGAGCTGGCATGCAAAAGCATATTTAAGAGTGTACGCTCTGCTGCCAAGAGGTCGGCAGCATCACCGATAATCTTGACAATCACATCACCCTTTTGAAACGCTTCTCCATCCCGTTTTAGCCAATAGAGATCCAACTGACAAAACTCTGCCAAAGCTTCCAAGTAGGGCTCACCTGCCACCACACCATCGCTTTTCGCAATGACTTGTGCTGTTGCCTCCTTCTTGGGAGCCACCCGTCCAAACAGATCACCACGCCCGATATCTTCGAGCAAAACCTCTTTGACAAACTCTTGAATGATCATAGCGCCAACATTCTTTCAAGAGCCACACTGGCCCATTTTCTAGTATTTTCATCAACAAAGATCTCATTCACTACCTCACCTTTCTCAATCTCTTTGAGGGTTCGGTAAACATCTTCGAGTGTTGTCTCATTCATGGTTGGGCACTCCGGTTTGGTTGAAGAGAGTACATAGATATTCTTATCACGCATACGGTGAACAAGGTTATACTCCGTTCCAACAGCCACCTTTTGATCTTCAGGCAACTCATTGACATATTTAATCAGTTGACTTGTTGAACCACAAAAATCGCTCACTGCAACAACAGCTGGATCACACTCTGGGTGCACTGCAATTTTAATGCCTGGATAGCGTTTGCGGTAAAACTTCACATCATCGACCGTGAAGAGCTGATGAACTGAGCAGAATCCATCATAGCAGATGATATCGGCTTCATTCGGGTCTTTCCCATCACCAATCACACACGACTTAAGCCCCATCATATTGGCCACATTTTGTCCCAAACATCGGTCAGGGACAAAAAGAATCTTTTTACCACTAGCAAGCCCTTTTTCGATAATTTTATAGGCATTTGAGCTAGTACAGACCATACCACCCATCTCACCAACTTTGGCCTTCACTTCAGCACTTGAGTTAATATAGGTGATTGGTAGAATATCCTCTTTTTTTATTCCTGCCTTTTCCATAAAGGCAACCGACTCATCATAGTAGGTACTATCGATCATACGTGCCATTGCACAGCAGGCGATTTTAGGCATTGCCACACGCTTTTCAGGTGCAATGACCTTAACACTCTGCCCCATAAAGCCGACACCGCAAAAGACAACCCATTCGTTATCATCTGCTTTACATCTGCGTGCAAGTTCAAGGCTATCCCCTGTAATATCAGCCAATTCAAAAACCTCATCACGCTGATAGTAGTGTGCCACCAATGTCACTGGTAACTTTTCTTTCAATTCAAGAATCTTCTCTTTCAATTCATTCTGTTCCAAAGTGATATCCTTCATAGCGTTTTAATAGCGTTATAACCATTTTTACTCTATAATTGGCCCTAATTTTACCATAAAGAGAAGAGCCCTATGGAGTTTTTGAGCAACCCTAACATTATATTCTATCTTGCCGCCTACCTTATCGGCGGGATTCCTTTCGGTCTGATTTTAGCCAAAATGTTTGTCGGTGTCGACATCAAACAGAGCGGCAGCCGAAGTATCGGTGCAACCAACGTCCTTCGTGTCGTGAAACAAGAGAACCCTGCACTGGCAAAAAAGTTGGCAATTGCTACGGTCCTTTTAGACGCTTTTAAAGGAGTTGCTGTTCTCCTTGTTGCCAAACTTTCAGGTATGCCAGATGCCACCTTATGGGCAGTTGCTGTACTTGCCGTTGCAGGTCACTGTTTTAGCCCCTATTTGATGTTTGAGGGGGGCAAAGGGGTAGCCACAGGTGTTGGTGTCTTTGCCTTTATGATGCCTCTTGTCACCATTGTAGCACTTGTGGTTTGGTTTATTCTTGGCAAAACCCTTCGTATCTCATCACTTGCATCACTTGGTGCATTGGTCGCTTTTATCATTGCAAGCTATATTATCTACCCTGATGTTCCCAATATTCACTCCCATGCACCGATCTGGATCATTGCTATCATTGTTGTCTATAAGCATATTCCAAATATTATTCGTCTTCTTGCTGGAGAGGAGAAGCGTATCGCATGAGGATCTCCATTCAAGATCTTCACTTTGAAGCCATTATCGGTATTCTCGATTTTGAACGCACCACGCCTCAACCTATTGAGGTCCATTGTGAGATCGATTACTGTTACAATCCTACTCAAAAAGAGTTTCTTGACTATGCCAAAGTCGCCTCTCTCATCGAATCCACGATCCAAAAAGAGCAATTCTTCTTGATTGAAGAGGCACTTGAGGCACTCTTTTCACTTCTAAAGAACCAATTTCCCCAAATTGAAATGATAAAAATAACCATTTGCAAACCCACAATTCTCCCTAATTGTCGCGTCTCTGTCACCGATTCACGCACTTATCTTTAATTTTTTTTGAAACAGAGTTTAAAACAACC
The DNA here is from genome assembly GCA_003978765.1 of Hydrogenimonas sp. GTDB lineage: Bacteria > Campylobacterota > Campylobacteria > Campylobacterales > Hydrogenimonadaceae > Hydrogenimonas. The sequence continues at coordinate 32,352 of QNYO01000077.1, forward strand.
TAAAAATATGCTATAATCCTGCTTAAATTTTTCACCCTAAGGACTGCTGACTATGCGCATACTGATTGTAGAAGATGAAACCACAGTAAACAAAACCCTCTCTGAAGGGCTCAACGAGTTCAATTACCAAACTGATTCGGCAGAAAACTTCAAAGATGGCGACTATTACCTCGATATTCGCAACTATGATCTTATTTTGGCAGACTGGATGCTCCCAGATGGTAGTGGTCTTGAGTTGATCCAAAAAGCCAAAGCCAACAATCCAAAAACCGCTGTGATCATCCTTTCTGCACGTGATGACAAAGAGAGCGAGATTGAGGCACTTGAAGCGGGTGCAGATGACTATATTAAAAAACCATTTGACTTCGATATTCTTATTGCCCGCATCAAAGCGCGTCTGCGATTTGGCGGAAGCAATGTGATTGAGATCGACTCTCTTACCATCAACCCTCAAGAGGAGAAGGTTGTTTACAAAGGTAAAGAGATCGAGCTTAAAGGGAAACCATTTGAAGTACTTACCCATCTTGCACGCCATCGCGACGAGATTGTCTCAAAAGAGCAGTTGCTCGATGCTATTTGGGAAGAGCCTGAATTGGTCACACCAAACGTTATCGAGGTAGCGATCAATCAGATTCGCCAAAAGATGGATAAACCACTTGGTATTCAAACGATTGAGACGGTTCGCCGACGTGGCTACCGCTTCTGCTATCCTCAAAAGAATAGCGACGACTAATTCAAAGAGAGGAGATACTTCTCCTCTCAATCTACTACACCGCTTTAGCAAAGGCATCGCATGGCCGGCAACCGCAGTATTCGAAACCAATTTCTTACCCAGCTCATTATTGCATCATCGATTCTTCTGATTATCTTTTCAACGATGCTCTATGCCTATATCAAACAGTCTGTTTATGATGAGTTGTCACAACAGCTAGTCAATCAAGCACGCTATATCGTCCAAACCTTTCCAGACTATAATGAGGGGCAGAAGATCGATGCCAAAAATCTAAAAAATGCCCTCCAAATTACAGCAAAAGTGATTCCACCACCCCACCACTTTTATAGTTCTATTGAGTGGCGTGAGCGTAAAGAGAATGGGAAATACTATATCGATCTGATCTATCCTTACAACTTTAAAGCACAAACCTACCTACTGGTTAGTAAAGATATTACCAATGTTATTCAGATGCTCAATAAGATTTTACGCTCCATTATTATTATCAACCTCATTAGTCTCATTCTCATTGTGCTCTATGCTTTCGGACTCTCAGCAATGCTCTTAATGCCGATTACACGTCTGACCAAAAAGCTCTCTTCTCTCAATGAGAATTTTCTTACCACCATCGATACCAAAACACTTCCAGAAGAGTTTGTTCCACTTGGAGAGTCGATCAACCGTCTGATTAACCGTATTCAAACCTTTGTAAAGTATCAAAAAGAGCTCTTTATCGGGGCGGCTCATGAACTTAAAACCCCTCTTAATGTGATGAAGCTTAAAAATGATGTCACTTTGATTAAGAAGCGTGAGCCAGAGAAGTATATCGAAGCACTCCAACTTGCCAATAAGACAATTTTGGAGATGAATCAGATGATCAGCTCCATCCTTGAGATTGGACGCCAAGAGGGAGCCCACTTTGAACTGCCACAAACTGTCGATATTATCGACTTTATTCGCAAAAAAGGGGAAGACTTTAGCCTGCTCGCCCAAGCAGAAAATAAGACCCTTACGCTCGATTTAGAACCCCAAACACTGATTGGATCAATCCAAACCACCCTACTCAATCAAATTTTGCAAAACTTCCTCCAAAATGCGATCAAGTTTACCCCTAAAGAGAAGAGCATTCTTTTACGCACTCGCCAAATCGATGACTATAAGATCAAACTTGAAGTGATCGATGAAGGACCAGGAATTGATGAGAGTATTGACCTATTTGCTCCCTTTAAACGTGTTGGAGATGCACCAGGGGCTGGATTGGGGCTCTTTTTGGCTAAGTCAGCAGCCGATGCCATGGGAGCACACATTTCACTCAAAAACCGTACAGATGGGAAAAGTGGAACTGTGGCAACTCTTATCTTTACCACCACCCCACAATGCGAACTCCCCTATCGTTAGGGGATATTTTTTAAGGTATAGTTAAGGGTATATAGGTTATAAATCACGGAAATTTAATTTCTGGAAGGTTAAGACTATGGCATTGATGATTACCGATGAATGTATCGCATGCGACGCATGTCGCGATGAATGCCCTAATGGCGCAATCGAAGAGGGAGATCCTATCTATATCATCGATCCAGACCGATGTACTGAGTGTGTCGGACACTACGATGAACCAGCCTGTATTGCCGTATGTCCGGTTGACTGCATTATCCCTGATCCAGATAATGTTGAGACCGTTGAAGAGCTAAAATTCAAATTTGAGCATCTACAGAACGAACAGTAATGGCTAAACGCACCGCCATTATCGATATTGGATCCAATTCCGCCAGAATGGTGGTGTTCGAAAGAACAAGCCGTTATGGCTTCTTCCTTCTAAATGAGACCCGTAGTCGGGTGCGTATTAGCGAAGGTGCCTACGAAAAAGGTGGTGAACTCCAACCAGAAGCGATGGAGCGTGCCTTTAGCGCGCTCTCTCAATTCCTCGAAATCGCTAAAAGCTACAAAGTTAGAAAAATCCTCTGTGTAGCAACCTCTGCAGTTCGCGATGCTCCCAATAAAAAAGTTTTTCTCCATCGTGTTGAACGTGAACTGGGTCTGCGTATCAAAATTATTGATGGAAAAAAAGAGGCATGGCTCGGTGGTATTGCTGCAGTCAACCTTCTACCTATTAAAGATGCTATTACGATCGATATTGGTGGCGGTTCCACCGATATGGCACTGATCCGTAACCGACGTGTCATTGAAACCTTTTCACTCAATATCGGAACAGTTCGTCTTAAAGAGCTCTTTTTCGATAAAAAGCGTCCTATTGAAGAGGCAAAAACCTATATCGACGATGCTCTCTCATCACTTCCTGAGAGTTTCCGTGCCTCATTAGCTGTTGGTATTGGAGGAACGATACGTGCCATTGCCAAAGCCATCATGCAAAGAAATGATCATACAATCGATAAAGTGCACGCTTTTAGCTTTTCACTCGCTGAAGAGGGTAAATTTATTAATAAAGTCGCCCACGCTTCAGTTATGAAACTCTCGAAATACAATATCAAAAAAGATCGTCTCGATACGATTCGTCCTGGTGCTCTGATCTTCTTGAGTGTCCTTGAAAAGATTGGTGCCAAAGAGGTGATGACAAGTGGTGCTGGTGTCCGTGAAGGGGTCTTTCTTAGCGACCTACTCCGCAATAGCAACTACCTCTTCCCGGCCAACTTTAATCCAAGTGTCCGAAGCCTTCAGGATCGATTCTGTGGTGATCGAAAACTCGCTGCACATATTGCTAGTACAGCACGAACACTCTTTCAGGCACTCAAAGAGCCTTTTGATCTTCCAGAGACTTCTCTTAAGCATCTTGATATTGCGGCAAAACTCTCACAACTTGGTATTCGACTCGACTTCTATGGCTACCATAAACATAGTGCCTATATGATTATGAATGACTTAGATTTTGGATTTACCCATGAAGAGATGATTCTCATTGCCACACTCATACGCTTTAATAAACGGCGACTTCCAAAAGAGAGCTTTACGAAACCCTATAAAAAGCTCCTTCCAGGCAACTATACACTCTCGTGGCTTAGCTTTATCGTCTCTTTAGCCCAAACCATCCATATTAGCCGCTCTTATGGTCGCATAGAAGCTATCTATCATAATGGTGTACTTACGATCAAAACACCATTTGATATCTATCTTGCTAAAGAGCGTGTCAAAGAGCTTGAAAAACCAGCTCCTATCGCTATTCAGTTTATCTAAAACTCAATATTGAGTCTTTTCAAAGATGGTCACAATGACCATCTTCTTAGAATTGGGTACCCATTGTAAATTCAAAGTTCGAGAGGTTATCACCCTCTTTTTGCATCAGTGGTTTTGCAAAGACAAGGCTGATTGGTCCCATCGGTGAGAACCACTCAATCGCTACACCTGTACCAGCTCGTCTCTCTTCAGTAAAACTCTTTTCACCAATTATTCCATAATCGAAGAAGAAGGCCAAACGCATTTTCGCCGCTTCAATCAGAGGAATACTCGCTTCAACAGAGTTTGAGAAGGTGTAGCGTCCCCCTAAGAGATATCCATTAGAGTCTTTTGCAGATATAGAGCCTGACTGATAGCCTCTAACGGTACGAATACCTCCCATAAAGAACTTCTCATTCACAGGCAATAGTTCAGCCCAAGGAATAGCACCCAAACGTGCTTTATAGCGTAGAATCAAATCATAGTTGAGCCTATCTTCTAATCCATGAAAGATAGAAAAGGTCATATAATTTTTATTAAATTTTGCATCTCCCCCTAACCCTGCAATCTCTGTACTAATCCCAAAGATCATACCATGACGTGGAAGATAGTAGTCATCGGTGTTATTAAAGCGAAGACTTGGTGTGATGGCACTGGTTGCAAATGAGGTGCCGTTATAGAGATCGTAATCTGGATAATCTGTATTCATACCACTAAGTTGCGTATCAAAATATTGATACATCAAACTTGCATGCCAGTATCGTGCAATCTGTCGCCCAACTGTTAGTGAACCACCTTTTCGCTTTTCGGTATAGTCATACGATTGATACTCTGAGTTGTAGGCATTCAGACCGACACTATAGTCACTATCAAAAATGCGGGGATTGGTGATATTGAGATTAAAATTATTGCGATAACGGGAAAAATCAACACTCAAACCGATCGAGAGTCCACTACCAAAAACGTTTCGATCATTAATCGAGGCATTGATAATAAACCCATCATAACTGCCATAACCACCACCGAGCATAATATTTCCAGTTTGTGCCTCTTTGACATTCACCACCAGATCCATCTGATCTTCACTGACACGACGCTCATCAATCACAACTTTTTCAAAAAAACCTGTTCGCATCAGTGCCGATTTTGAATCTTTTAAGTCTGTTAAATTATACGTATCTCCTGGAGCCAAAAAGACTTCACGTCGAATCACACGATCGAGAGTTCGGGTATTGCCAGAGATAATCACATCACGGATATAGACCTTTTGACCTGGAAAAATTTTATAGGTCACAATTACTGTATGGGCTTTCTCATCCTTTTTAAAATCGGGAATCACTTGTGCATAGGCATAACCAAGATTGGCAATCTTCTCTTTAATCTTTTGAATATCCTTACGCAGATCTTCGATATTGAAGATTTCACCAGGATCCACACGTAAATCTTTTCGAAGCTCTTTAAGATCGATGATAGGTTTCATCAGATCGATCTCAATATCCTTGACCCGATAGACAGCACCCTCTTCAATTTTAAAGTCCAAAATAGCACGATACTGATTGAAATCGACACGCAAGAGAGGATCTTCAACTTTTGCATCCAAATAACCGTGCCGCATATAGTAATCACGGATACGGGGAGCATCATACTTGAGTTGATCAATTTTTACTTTTCCATCATTGAGTCCCCACATCCAGCCCATAAAATCTCGTTCACGGTTGGCCATCACACTTTCAAGATCGCTTTTATCAAAATGGTTTGCACCACATAGATTGAGTCTTTTAATAATAATATTCTCACCCTTATTAATGATAAACTCGACTTTCACACTCCCATTTTCAAGGTTTTTCACGTCTGTTTCAACCACCGTATCAAAATAGCCCTCTGCCTCTATAATACCGCGCAGTTTCTCTTCAATCTTCTCAATTTTACCTTCGTCGTAGATATCACCTTTTTTCAATCCTAACTGCGAAAGAAGCTCTTCTCTCTTATTTTCGCCATATCCAACAAAAGAGATTTGTGAGATGACTGGCTTCTCTTTAAAATGAAACGTCAACACGCCATGCTCTTCTGTAACCCAAATATCTTTAAAATAACCCTGTGCAAAAAGTTTCTTAATCGCTTTATCCACCTTTTCAATATCAATTGGCTCATTCGGATGGATACCGATAATCTCTTCAGCAATATCAGGAGAGAGATGGATCAGACCATCAAATTGGATCGCTTTGATTGGCTGGGCATGTGCAACCGCTGTCATCAGCAAGATGGCCGATACAATACGTTTCATTTATATCCTCTATATCGATTTCTTCTGTAGTTTATATCTCTGGCCTTACGCAATTTGAAGAGGCTTGCGATTTGAGCTAGAAAATTGCGTGAAAAAATTGCGTTTCACCCGATAGGGCACTTTAGTGTTCGCAATTTTTAGTAATTTTTTAGCGTTCTTTGACAAATCGCTCTCTGCCGATGAAAAGTGCATAAGGTCAGTTATATATTCAAAAAGGTTTCAAGTCTATCATCTTTTCAATTAAACTCCATTAAACTACCGCTTCGGTACAATTGCACAATTTCGACTTCAAAGGAATATGCTATGGTTGCTGGAATTGTTGGATTGGGACTCATGGGTGGATCGATGGGATTAGCGCTCAAAAGCATTCCACATATCAATAGAGTGGTCGGATATGATCATAATCCTACGCATTGCGATGAAGCACTTAAGCACCATTTGGTCGATGAAATCGTATCATGGGAACAGATCAAACAATCTGATGTCATTTTCCTTGCAATCCCTGTTGAAGGGATCATTAAAGTATTAGAGGGCTTTACCGATCTCTCTCCTGAATGCACGATTATTGATCTTGGTAGTACCAAAGAGAAAATTGTAGAGAATATTCCACCACAGATTCGACACAACGTTGTCGCCGCTCACCCAATGACCGGTACAGAAAAGTTTGGTCCTTCCGCCGCCCTCCCCGATCTCTATCGCGATAAGATCGTCGTCTTATGTAATCTCGATGAGAGTGGTGAACACCAGCGAAAAACAGCATGGTCACTCTTTGAAGCGATCGGAATGAAAATTGTCACAATGGATGCCAAAGAGCATGATCGCCATGCTGCCTATATCAGCCACCTTCCACATGCCATCAGCTACTCATTAGCCAATGCCGTCATGGCACAAGAGGATGCCAAAAATATTCTGATTCTTGCGGCTGGAGGATTTCGAGATATGAGCCGTCTGGCAAAAAGCTCTCCAATCATGTGGGAAGAGATTTTTAAACAGAACCGTAGCAATCTGCTTGAGGCGATGGATCACTTTGAAGAGGAGTTAAAAAGATGCCGAAAGCTCATTACTGATGGCGACTGGGATGGACTACGGCGCTGGATGGAGGATGCCAACAAACTCCACGATATTTTATGATTGTAATCTCTTAAGCAGTCTCTTAAACGCTTTTCGGTCCACCTTAACTGACTGGCTATAGAGTTGTTCAGCCATCTTGGCTGCCTCTTGTGATGTTGCAATATAAGGCATCAGCTGTTGCAACATCTCATTTCTTCCCATCTTACTGAATGAATCGTTTTTCCCCTTGCTCTTCTCTCTCCATTGTAAAAGAAGATACATGACTCCCATTCCTGCAACAAAAGCAAGAAAAAGCATGCCATAATCCATACCTCTACCCTTTTTACTTTTAAGTACTTCTGTTGGTTGTGGCGTTTCTGCATCAAAGGTTTGGCGTGAAGTTGGCTGAACCACCTCAACATTCATCGGCTCACTCACAATCTCCTTGACTCTTTCTGATGTAGGATCAAAGTAACGTAGTGTGATAGGTGAAATCACAAAAGATCGATCAGCAATCAAAAGATAGGTTTTTTCCCATACCCCACTATAGATACCATGACGATAGTATTGATCGATCTTTGGTGCTTCATCATAAATGGTCACCCCGTTAATCTGTAGTGGCGGTAGATCAAAATCTTCAATATTCCCCTCAGCCTCAACCCGTACCGTCAAACGCACAGGTTGACCAACTTCAACCTTTTGGGGCTCCATGTGTACATCAAGTTTGAAATCTCCAATCAGCTTCAAACCATTTGGTAATGGCTTGACATCAAGTTTCAAAGATGGGGATGTGAAAGTTATCCATTGCGGTTTTTGGACAATAAAGCCAAACATATCACGCATCTTTTTTGCAATAGCTACCTTTACCTTTGCAGGTCCAATGGTTAACACCCCCGACTTTTGTGGAAAGAAGAGATAGTGAATCTCATGCACAAGATAGTCATCTTCTTGGTAACGCTTCTCTTTTCCAACCCGCTTGACCCAAAAATCTTCAAATTGGATAGGAACAAAGTCAACATTCAACACAGGCACATGACGCTTCTCTTTAAAAATCACTTTCACATCAACCATCTGCCCCACATAGGCTTGCTCTCTATCCGCCTGCAACGTCATCAAAAAATCGTCTAAATAGTGTTGATTATTGGGCTTGACTTGAACAAAGATTGGTGCTGTCTTCTCTTTAACACCATCCACAACCACACGTAACGAGGGAATTGTGACACTCTTCTTTGGTGTAAAGGTATAGAGCTGTATCCAACGTATAACAGGGTGGTCATCATCAAATCGCTCCAAACGCTGACTCCCTTCTGTTGTGACACGATAGGGACCAATCTTCTCAATTTTAGGAAACTCGACCCGCTCACCTTCAGCTTCAATCGCAAGTTCAACCGACTCACCTGCAATAATGGGATTCTCATTAACACTCGCCTGAACACTAGCACCAAACGATAGCACCGAAAGAGAGAGCCAAAGCAGAAGGCTACCAAGGATGAACATCGTCAGATTCCTCAGGAGGTGTCAATGGATAGAGTTGTGATTTTAATGGTTGTTGTTCAATCAAACGCATCCACTTCTTCTCCTCTGCCACACTCATCTCTCTCTGTTTTGCTCGCCCACTCTCTCTACTTGGTTGATGGCTATTCTCCTTTGAGGCAGACACTTCACCTCCATCCTGCTCATTACGCTTCTCTTCCTTCCCTTCTCCTTTAGCTGATGATTGCTTCTCTTTTTCTCTCTTCTTCTGAAGTGCCTCTAAAACCAATGCCAAATTCTCTTTGGCATCATCATCCTCACCCAGAGCTAAAACCTTTCGATAGAGTGCCACAGCCTTCTCAAGCTCCCCAAGCTTCACATAGCAGTTTGCCATATTATAGAGTTTTGCTTTCTCAACGACTCTATCGGTTGTTACAACATTAGCATAGGCACGTAGAGCCATCTTGTATCGACCACTTTTATAGTAGCTGTTACCAAGATTCAACCACACTGCACTCTTTTTTGGATGGTGCATAGAGAGTGCTTCATAGGCTTTGATACTCTCCTTAAAATTCCCAGCTTTATAAGCCTCTTCACCCTTTTCAATCAACTGAAAATCTAAAATACCGGCATCAACTCTTTCAGAGAGACCAACCATCATCACAAAGAGTAGAAGATTAACGGTACGGCTACGACCTATCGAGTAGAGTCCAAATGGTAGTATTAAAAGTGACAAAGCCAATGGATAGTAAAAGAGTTGAATCCTTTGGTGAACAACCTTTTCATCGATCTGTCCTATCTTCGCAAACTCTTTAAGATAGGCTTGAATCCTCTTCTCATCTTCTTGTGAAATGGTTGCTTCAACATAAAACCCATTACAAGCATCTGCCAATGCTTGAAGCCGTTGATTGGCTCGACTCCAGACAATCTCATCAGATTTTTGGTGTACTGAATCGATCGGTACAGGGGCACCTTTTGGGGTTGCCACCATCCAGATGATTGGACGAATATGCTCTTGTTGTAACACGTTCATCAGTGGTGCCATATCCTCCTCTTCACCACCATCTGTCACAAGAAGGAGAAACTTTTCATGACTCCCTTTTAAGAGTTTGGCACCCCCTTTCATCGCTGATAATAGGCTTGTGCCTCGACGTGTTATCCTATCTGGTTCTAATCGACGCAATAAAAAGTTCAAAGCCTCAATATCATGCGTCAATGGTGCCACAATAAATGAGGCAGAGGTAAAACCAACCAAACCAATATTTCCAACAGGCAAAGTTGGCATTATCTCTTCGATCTTCTGTTTGGCAAAGGCAAAACGGTTAGGAAAAAAGTCACGTGCCTGCATTGAGTCTGACAGATCGAGTGTAATGACCATATCTGCACCATACCGCTTAACCAGCACCTCCCCTTTTTCAATGACTGGCTGTGCCAAAGCAAGTGTCATAAAGAGAAAAGCGATAAAAAGTAGTGTATTATGCCCCACGCGTCCAAGTCCATCACCACTAATTCGAAGCTTTTCAAGGATTTCTGCTGCAAAGATTCTCTCTAATGGACTCTTATTGGTACTCATCAGATAGATGAGAAATCCTGCTGGAATAAGCATGAGATAGAGAAATTCTGGATAGAGAAACCTCATACATCACTCCGATTCAATAAAAAGAGATAGAGAAGTAGTGACATCGACGCAATAAAGAGTGGATAGCTGTAGAGATAGGTTATTTCAATAATCGGCTCTTGCTTCACTTCAGAGGGTTCAAACCTATCAATAATCGCATAGACCTCCTCTAACATCTTTGGATCCTTTGCTGAGAAAAAAGCCCCCCCTGTTACTTCAGCCAACTCTTGTAAAATCTCAGAGTCATAATTGTGAGACTCTCCCAAACCAATGGTATAGAGTTTCAGTCCATACTGCTGTAACAACTTTTTAGCCACCTGCAGGGGAATTTTTCCAGCAGTATTACGTCCATCAGTGAGTAAGATAACCACTTTGGTCTTAGCTTCAGAGTTTTTCAAACGTTGCACCGCCATCGCTAAGGCATCATAAATCGCCGTTCTTTCACCTGCCATTCCCACTTCCAGATAAGGGACTATCGCTTTAAGCATCGTATGGTCAAATGTCACAGGAGAAGCGATATAGGCAAACTCTCCAAAGATAATAAGACCGAGTCGATCATGTTTGCGTTTCTCAATAAAGTTTTGAAGAACCTTTTTGACTCTCTCAAACTTATTCTCATTTTGGAGTATCGAAAAGCTCTCATCCATCGAACGGCTTGCATCGATAATCAAGACCATATCACGCCCCATTGCATAGGATGGTCTAAAGGTTTCGGTCATCACAGGTGATGCAAGTGCGGTAACCAACCCACCCCACGCCATCCATTTAAGAGCTTGCATCAAAGATCTACTTTTAGAGGCTTTGACAATACGATCGATATGCGGAAAGTAAAGCAACTCTAAGCGTAATGGACACTTTCTCTCACACCACAAAAAGAGGAGTAGAAAAAGAAAAACCCAAGGATACTCAAAGTGCATCGTGTGACATCTCAATAAAAAGTCTCATATAGCGCTTCGTCTCCTCATCAAGGGGTGGAACCTCCTTTTGATATTTATAGCGCTCCAAACGTGGTAAAAGTTGCTCTAAAATCTCTTCTCTTCGTTTATCTTCTGCCAATAATCGACCATACTTTGTCATGATATAGGCTGCTTTTTTAGGGTTTGTATAATCAATCCTATCGAGTGCCTGAAGCCACCCAATACGTGGGTCAATATGACGGTGCTTTTGCCACCACCGCCATGCAAATATCCCTACAGCAATCAGAAGAAGAGTAACGACACCTATCAATGCGATAAAAAGATAGAGTGAAATGTCAGGAATCGGGAGTAGAGGCTTAATATCTCGTATCGGTAGATCTTCTGGATTCACACACGCCCTCCAAAAAGTTTCACCAATTTTCCAAATGGCTCTTCATCGGTATAGATTTTGATAAAGCGAATACGATGTTTATGAAGATGACGATAGAGTATCCGATCATTCTCTATCACCCGCTCTCGATAATGACGTACACTCTTTTGTCCTAAATGGGTCTGCAGTGTCGCACCTGTCTCTGGATCGACCAGATGCACCTGCCCCAATGGTGTAGGATTCTCTTCAAAACGATCACGAATAATAATTGCCACCACTTCATGCCGACGACTCAAAAGTGCAAGGTCCACAGGTGCAAGAAAATCACCAATCACAAAGAGAAGACTCCGTCGTTTGAGTCGTCGAAAAAGTTGCCGTAATCCCTCTTGGTAGTCGGCATGTCTTCCTAATAGGGGCATACCATCAACCTGTTCAACAAAACGGTTCACACCAAAAATCCGCTTGGTGGGACGCTCAATCTGCTCAACCGTTTCTGATACAATTGCCCCTGTAAAGAGATCACCATTCTTTACAGCAGAGTACCCAAGAATGGCAGAGACTTCAGCAACCACCTCCTGCTTGATACGATTGGTTCCAAAAAAGAGGCTCCCACCCATCATACATGCTGTCACAACACTCAGCTCGCGCTCCTCATGAAAGAGCTTGACATAAGGCTTTTGGAGTTTTGCTGTAATGGTCCAATCGATTTTACGAATATCATCACCTATACGGTACTCTCTAAGCTCACTAAAATCATACCCCTCTCCATGAAAGAGAGATGGATTATTGCCCACCATTTCAGAGAAGACCTGCCGTCTGGTTTTTATCAAAAGGGTTTTCAGCCGTTTATTCACAGCATCACCTTATGGGATCGGAACAGTTTCAAGAACTTTATCAATGATGTAGTCTGCATTGATCTCTTCAGCCTCTGCCTCATAACTCATAATAATGCGATGACGTAACACATCTTTAGCAACATAGGCAATATCGACTGGTGAGACAAAATCTTTTCCACGGAGATAGGCTTGGGCACGACTTGCTTTGTAAAGGTCAATTGAAGCACGAGGACTTGCCCCATACATAATCCACTTCTCAATCGATTCAAGACCATAACGTTTAGGCTCACGTGTTGCAAAGATGAGATCAACAATATACTTTTCCACCTCTTCATCGATATGAATCGCTTTCACCGCCTCTTTCATCTGAAAGATATCCTCTTTGGAAGCCACACTCTCTATCGCTTCAAATGCCTCATTGGCAACACGCCGTGCAATCTCTAACTCCTCACCAGGTGTGTTATATCCGATCACCAACTTCATCATAAAACGGTCAAGTTGCGCTTCTGGAAGATTATAAGCACCCTCTTGTTCAACAGGGTTTTGTGTTGCAAGTACAAGAAAAGGAAGATCAATCTTAAAACTCTCATCACCAATTGTTACCTGTCTCTCTTGCATCACTTCAAGGAGTGCGGATTGCACTTTTGCAGGGGCACGGTTAATCTCATCTGCAAGCAAAAGGTTGGTAAAGATAGGACCCCTTTTGATTTTAAAGCTATTACTCTTCGGATCGTAGATCTCTGCACCAATAATATCACTTGGCAAAAGATCTGGCGTAAATTGCACACGTTTAAAGGTCAGCCCAAGTGCTTTTGATAAGGCATTCACTGTCGTTGTCTTTGCCAATCCAGGAACACCTTCAAGCAAAATATGCCCACCACACGCCAAACCAATTAAAAGCCCATCGATCATCTTATCTTGACCGACCACAACTTTTTTAATTTCTGCACGAATCTTTTCAACAATATTTCCCATCTCTACTCCATACAAAAGACTATAGAGATTGTAGCGGGAAAAAGATTATAAATGTGTAATTATGGGGAATAAACTGATGTTTTGGATAAAAAAACAACTTTGAAGATGAAGTGATTCAGTGGGAAAAAAGAGTTTTATCAGAAGAATTTAACCTCCAGCCCGGCACCGACCTACCTTCCCACTCCCGAAGGGAGCAGTATTATCAGCGCAGAGGGGCTTGACTTCCGGGTTCGGGATGGGACCGGGTATGACCCCCTCGCTATAGGCACCGGGACAAAGAGGGGTAAGACAACCGTGA